>DARE01000064.1 GCA_002503205.1 Thermoplasmatales archaeon UBA447
TAAAGAGGAAATTAAAGGTAATTATTGAAATTTGTACTTGAAATTTGCTCATCCATATTTTTCTAGAGTTTTGACATATTATAGGATCTATGCATAACTACTTTGATTGAGAATTAATATAGGATTCTATGTATCTAATATATCTTGACTCGTCTGGCTCTCCATTGATGAAAGAGCATGAAGATTATGTTCTTTCTGCAATAATTGTAAATGAAAGTGATTGGACAATGGTAGACAATAAGGTCAAGAGTATTAAAATAACACATTTTCCAAATATTCCGGATAGCAAGGTGGAATTTCACGCTAAAGATATGGAGAACAATGCCGGAATTTACAGAAATATGCCCCACAATCAAATATTAGGGATATTTGACAGCATCTATGGTCTTTTCACCAGTCATGAATATTCAGATTTCCCGGCATCGTTGATAAGTATAGTTGTGAAAAAGGAAAATCTGAGGAAGCAGAATCTAGATCTTGAGGTTTGGGCCCACAGGCTAATTTATGAGAGACTCAACAAGTTCATTAACAAGAAGAATCAGATAGCCATCTCAAATGGAAGGTATGTAGAATATGGGTTAATGATTGAAGATACAGAGGGCCAAAAGAAAGATGAAAAACTGAGAAACAAGCTTAGGGAAATGCTCATTGAGGGAACACTTTATTCTGATTTGGATTATCTCATAGAGGACCCTTTTTTTACTGATTCTAAGTGGAGAAATTTGTCGCAACTGGTAGATTGTATGGCCTACTGTGTAAGAAGAAAATACAAAACAAGCCAATCTTCCACAAAGAAGCAGGTATGGGATAGGTATTTTGAAATGATTTCAAACAGGTTTGATAAATCAGATACCGGCTCCTATAATGGATACGGCATTAAGATATTCCCATAAAAATAGCATTTACTGAATGGCTAGAGGAGAACCCTCCCCATTGCCATCCCGTTTGGCCGACTGGCCTATATCGCACAAATGGTGATATAAACGACATATTTAAACGTATCCTAATTGTCAGACAGAACAAAATATGGAGATTGAAAATTTGTATTTCATTCACCCAACCTTTTTAGTTATCCTCTGCCATTTCCAGAAGTAGGATATTATCTGGTCCTCTGAGAACAGCTTGAAGTGCCTCAGCTCAAAAGGCAGCTTGCAATCATGCACAAACTCAAAGACCTGGTAACCTGATTCAGGATCCTTTCCTGTGGTGCTGGTATAAAACTCACACAATTTCACAAATCTCTCTGTTCTTCTGGTAAGAGGTTTGCAGATAAAGTCGTCGAGTGTCAGTGCCTTTCTACTGGAAATCACAGTGGCCCCTCTTTGCTGTCTGATTTCCATTTATGCTTTACCCCGGGCTTCAATCTCTTGTTAAGAGGTATTATCCTATTCTTATTACCGGAATTGTGAGAATAACTAAAAAAAGGGGAAAAATAAGATGACAATGCCATTACGGTATCGGATCCCGTCATGATTTCTTCCTCCTGGATTCCATCAGTCTGGCTTTGCCTATTTCCCTGATTCTGCTCTTTTCATAATCACTGAGGCTTTCCTATCTTTTCCTTGCAGCTTCCATCCTGTTGTATTCGGCTCTGAAGTATCCCTGGAATGGCAGTACTTTCCTGAGATCTTCCGGCATGGATTCCCAGTATCTGTGTCTGGTAGATTTGGCCATGCCACACTTAGGGTCCCAGTCATTCTCAGATCTACTGTCAATGAGAGGATCCAGAGGGCACTTAGGGGCTGAACATGAGTCGAATCGTGAGCAGTACTTCATGGATTGAAGGGACAATGCCTCTTTGTCTGTACTCCGGTGGCTTTCATTTTTCCGGTTTATAGTATCTGTCAGGATTGAAGATGTTTGGGTAATGGAATTATACACTTTTCCGCTTTCATTTCCTGAAAAGAAGTCTAAATTCAAAGGACACTCACCGTAACCACTGCTGACTTGGCAATAATTATTGGCTTACCGTTTCCCATCACAATCTCCATGAAAAACTGGCCCATTCTTGTGCATTTTCCCGATTCAACTCGGCCATTGACCATGGATACTGTTATGGATCTTCCCTCGAGGCCACAGTTCAATGGATCCGGGTTCCTGTAGTTCCTTGGGTTCTCTTTCACCTTAGAGGCATCATTTCCCTGGAGTTGCGATTTCCTAGAGTCAAATCTGTTCATTGGAAACACTCCCCTTCTGAGCTCCTGAGTAATGAAGGCGCAACCTTCCCGACTTTATCTCGCTTATGAGGGAGTCCAGGTTTTCCGGTGAGAAGTCATCCAGAAGTTTTGAAACCAGGTCCCTGGCTATTTCCTCGAGATATTCATCGGATATCTCCAGGGTGAAGATCTCTCTGAGCTCCCATGCATCCTTACGGAATTTATTGATTCTCTCCAGGGAAGATAAAAGCAGTTCCCTGGCATAGTCTGCTGAATATCCAGTGCCGACGGTATTCATTGCCATCAGACAATCACCGCCTTTATGTCTCCCAGGCGTATTTCTGTATCCTTTTCACCGTCTGAGAAAAGCTTCATTTCAAACCCTAATATCGCAGAGATTCAAGAGTCTGATATTTTAGACATTATAACAGAAAAAATCCTAACTAATCATCTTTCTTTGAACTCAGATTATGGGGAAAGCTACAGGTCTCTTACGAAGTGGATACACGGTTTTGAAGAACATATGAACAAACACGTTTTTGAGTGAAAATAAGAGTTAGAAATTAGAATAATTTCAGATTAGGCCAGAAAAACAACCCATAGACCATTCCAAGATATCGACAATCCTGGATTACTTCGCAATCTACAAAATTAGAGATAACAGTTCGTTGGATGATAGGGTTTCCCACGTTTACGACTCGTTCATACACCCTAATCTAATGATAGAAATGAAGCAATTGATTGAGTTAGTTAAATAAATTCAGGTCGACAAAGATCGCTAATTATTTCTATTCTCCCATTAATATATTCCAGAATTTCCCTCCTGAGTATATAAAGAAAAAATAAGAAATGTTGTAAAAAAATATAACCTATACTGTATAGAGAGCGGGCCTGCTGGGATTTGAACCCAGGTATTCGGCTTCGAAGGCCAACAGGATATCCTAGCTACCCCACAGGCCCGTAAACCACAGGATATTCAAAAACAAGTTAAAGAGTTTCCTGAAGATAATTACCCTCTGGAAAAATGAGATCTGATTCGTCCTGGCCTCTCAGGTAATCGAACATGGAGTATAGTGGCTTAACACGTCCTTTGGATGCCCCCCTATCTGGAGTTGTGAAGTTAAAACAGAAAGAGCATTTTCCTGGCTTTGACTGGACAAAGTAGCAGTCTCCACCTTCGTAGAAAATGCACTTTGACTCAACGGACCTTTCACCCCTGTCCATTGGAGAATCATATATAGAGCCTGTATTTATTTATGATCCTTTCGTAAATCTCTATTCCAATGTGTCCTTCCCTTAATGCCCTGTATACCTCTATTATAAAGAGGTCTACAATATTTTTTGGAGTGGGCAGGTCATCTGGCGGCTTATTCTCATTAGCTATGGACGATATCATTGCAAATGTATTGTCTCCATATCTGACATTGGTGCTGATCATATTTCCTTTGCTTGCTATGAATTTGCGAACAGAATCAATGTTGCCTGATGCCAGCATCATATATACACTGCATATCTGAGATACAGCATTCCCAAAGTGATCGCCTAGTTTCTCAGCAGATTTCCTTGACTTTTCAGAACGATCCTTTGCCATCTCCAGATTCCCTATTGCAATAAAGTGCATGGTGGCTATAGAATACCACATTGGTGAAAAATCATCTGAAAAGGAGACATCTTTTGAAAAGAGTGGATTCAGATCCTCGATTTTTCTTGCACCAGTAAAGACTTCTACAAGCCCCTTGAGGCCGATTGAAATGTTCTTCCACTCAATGTTGCCTATTCTCGTGGCCTCAACTTCCATTATCTCGGCATATTTGAAAGCCTTCCCGGGTTTGAAGATATTTAGATTTAGAATTGTAAGGAACCTGTAGAATGGATATGAAAGATTGCTGTCATTCAGATTTACAACCAGCCTTTCAGTTGACCCTATCAATTTAAGGGAATCATCAAGCCTTCCTGAGTTATAGAAGATCTCTGAAAGATTATAAAGTGCGTAGGCCCTGGAAACAAGGTCTCCAGTTATGTATGATTCAGATATAAGGTCTTGCAGCATTTCAATCGCCTCTTCATATTTACCTCTGTAACTCAGAATAATTGCTATATTGTTCAGCGATTGCAATATTTTGTCAAACCTTTTGAGTTTCCTGTTAATTTCAAGAGATTTGCTGTACAGCGCCTGCGCCCCATCCAAGTCAAATTCCTTGACGCTGTTATTTCCCATTGCGTTCAGGGAATCAGCAAGTATGTCATTCAGGCCATTCTCTTTTGATATTTTCTCAGCAAGAATACTGTATTCCATAGATTTCCGGAAATCATTCTTGCTGTAGTAGGAGTTTGCAGCTATGATACATGCGTATCCTCTGGTGCTGTTGTCATACTCTTCGTCAATAAGGGTTTTGCAAGTCTCAATTGCTTCATCATAGGCATTATTCTTCCACAATACTCTAGCTTTGCCCAGAAGGCTTATCTCAGGAAAAGAATCCATTATTTCGGGGCTTGTGTAAATCTCATAAGCCTTGCTTACATTGTTTTCCTGCAGAAGAGTGTCCGCTGCCATAATCTTCAGAGCATTCCTTGCCTTAGGGTCAGATATTAATTTCTCCAGAGAGAGAAAGAATTGTGATGAGACCGAACTTGTGAAGCCTGACTTAAGTACCTTGTTCCATTCCTGGATTACAGTTTTCTCAATATTCCTCGCATCCTTTACCTTGGAAAAAAGTTTCAGCTTTGTTACAAATTGCAGGTCCTCATAGGCCTTGGAGGACATGAAATCCTGAAGATTCTTCTGGCCGCTAGAAGACGACATTTCCTCAAATATCATGTCACTTAAACTCTGATTGTCAATTCTGTAGTTGAAATTCTTAGTAGAGATCAGGTTTTTTTCCTCCAGTCTGTCGAGTATTTCAAGAAGGTTCCCTGGCTCAAGCCCGGTGACCCTCTTCAGGTAATCAACAGGAAGATCTTCTCCGACAAGGGCCAGTATCTGAAGTATTCTTTTCTCCTCCGGCCCAAGTTGAGAAATTATTCTCCGATAGGTCACCTCTATGCTCGGAGGAATGGGGAAGAACCTGAAGGATGCTTCCTGAAGCTCCCTGTCATGATTTATTATACCCTGTTCTTCGTAGTATTTCAGGCAGTATGTTAACATTTCGAAACTCCCATTCACAAGCCTTGTAAGCTCTGCAAGAAAATTGTCCGGGATCCTGTATCCTGTTATCTTAAGGAAAAACGCAAAATCCTCGTTTACAGGCCTCTTTAATCTGATGATCTCCAGGGAAACATTCACATTGTTAATAGGTGGGAAGGACAGTTCATGTTCAAGTTCCCTTTCCTCCGCAATTGTCCCAAAAAGAAGAAAGTTGCTTGAAACACTTATCTGGGAAAGGTATACAAAGAGGTCTCTCTGCTGCTGATCCAGCATTTCAAGCCCAGAGATGGCAACAATATTTACCCCCTTTCTCTTGAGAAATTCATGCCTGAACCCATCCACTATCTCTTCAAGTGAACGATCTCTGGATTCAGAGGTTACCTGGTTCAATATGTCATTGAATGGGTAGAGCCTGAATACATCTCCTCCGCTGCTTGATTCTGCCGAGAAAACTGTAGGGTTTATGTTTTCCCCTATTTTTCTTAGCTGGTTGAGAAGCAATGTTTTGCCATACCCCCTTCTCCCTATAACCAGATATGTTGTGGTTTTTACAGGCAGGCTGCTTAATGCCCTCTCAAGATGTTCATAAGCCTGACTATAAGATAGAAGACGTTCCATCCTTTCAATATCAACTCCTTTATTTTATTATGTGCATATGTAATATCGATAGCGAAATTTCTCTATTTCATGCTGTAGCGTCTTCCCGACTCTGTTGTTCTGGATTTCCCGAACTCCACCAGTTCAGGAATTTCGTCCTTGAAGAATGTGGGGCCATCTCTGCAAAGCTGGTATCCTCCCATTGAACAGGAATCGCATATTCCTATTCCACATTTCATCATCCTCTCCATGGAGAACTGAAGGTTCAGATTGAAGTTGCGCAAATAGTTGTATACTGAATACATCATCATTTCTGGCCCACACACATATGCTACCGAATATAAATCAGGATCAATGGTCTTAAGGGCATCAACAGGAAATCCCCTTATTCCTGCGCTCCCGTCATCAGTAACTTCTATATTATTTCTGCATTTAAATTTCCCTCTGAAAAGAAGCTCATCAGATGATCTCGCAGAGGATATTACAGTTGATTCACCGTTTATTACGGAATAAAGGCTAGCAAGGCCCGTCCCTCCTCCAATTATCAATCTTCGGCCGGAATCAAGAGTGAAAGGCCTTCCATATGGGCCCCTGTAATAAAGAAGATCACCCTCTTCAAGGCCGCATAGGGATGAACTGGTCTTACCATAGGGCTTCACAGTTATGCCTTTCATTTTTCCCAAATGTGAAAGGGAGATTGGGATTTCTCCAACTCCTGGTGCCCACACCATTAAGAATTGCCCCGGAAGGATTTCTGTATCATCTATGAAGAAAATTGTAACTGCAGATCGGGAAGCCTGGACTACTTCAGCAACTTCGGAATGTTTCATCTGTGGGCTAACCCCCTCATCTCTTCTATGGAGTTGAATCCTTCCTTTTCCATGTAAGAAGCAAGTTCAGTGGAAATCTTGCTGAAAATTCCCCTGCCATGGCTATAAACTGCTGTTCCGATCTGCAGGGCGCCTGCACCAGCCATTATGTATTCAACTGCATCCTGGACATTTTCTATTCCGCCGACTCCAAATATGGGTTTGTCAAAGTTTTCAAACACATCCCAGACTGCCCTGATTCCTACTGGTTTAACCGCATGTCCTGAGAGACCGCCTACCCTGTTGCTTAGGACAGGCTTTCTTGCGGCTATGTCAATAGCCATTCCCCTTACAGTGTTAATAAGGACAAAAGCATCGCATTTCCCTGCAGCCTCGGCAATACGGATAATGTCAGTAACATTTGGGCTCAGTTTTGCGAATACAGGTATTTTGATCTCAGATTTCAGTGAATTGACAATTTCCTCAACAAGATCAGGATCAGAGCCAACCTCAGACCCAAAACCCTTTACATGAGGGCAGGAAAGATTGAGTTCCACTGCATGGGCCCCATAGTTTTCCATTTTCCTGCAGAGCTTGATAAATTCATCAGCATTGGATGCAAAAACACTTCCTATTACAGGTTTGCCAGCCTCCAGTGATATTTTCATCTCATTGGCAAATCC
Source organism: Thermoplasmatales archaeon UBA447 (assembly GCA_002503205.1). Lineage (GTDB taxonomy): Archaea > Thermoplasmatota > Thermoplasmata > Thermoplasmatales > Thermoplasmataceae > UBA447. The sequence goes on from DARE01000064.1 coordinate 7,391, forward strand.
ATCTATTCCAGGATTTGGTAGCCCCACGGCATTTAGGAGCCCATCATCCAGGGGCACGACAACTGGAGGAATATATCCGGTTCTTTCTTCAGCCCCTATTGATTTTGTTACTGCCCCCCCTGCTCCCTCGTTCAGGATCCTTCTGATTGTATACCCATTTTCATCAAGGATGCCAGAAGCGAGAAGGAAGGGATTCTGGAATTTGATGTCTGCAATTCTGACAGAAATATCAGGCAACACTTTCCCCTATTTGCTCTGCTCGTAATGTCTTCCGTACTTCAGCATATATGAAGCCTGTTTGATCATTTTCGAATCAAGCAATTTCTTTATGTCCGATGCCTTCATATTTGGCCCGATTTCAGGTCTCTCTACAAGTGCATATAGATAGAAGAAATATCTGTGTACTGATTTTCCCGGAGGGCATGGGCCGTTGTACCCTATTTTCCCGAAGTCGTTCAGGCCCTGGCTGAAGTTTCCTGCCTTTTCTTCCCCGTTCTTAATGCCCTCTGGCAATTCCTTTGTTTCAGGAGGGATGTTATATAATACCCAGTGAGTAAAAGTTCCATGGGGTGCATCTGGATCCTCCAGAATCAGGGCAAAGGATTTTGTAGAGGCAGGTGGCTCCGACCATACTATTCTTGGGGACAGGTCCTGGCCGTCACATGTATGCTTTTGTGAAATAATGTCTCCGTAGGTGTATCCTGGAATTGACATTTTAAAGGTCATAAAACATAATTGTAGAGGTTCTTAAAATTATATCGTGTCTTCTGTCCGTATAGCAGGATTGATTCTTTCATAAGAAAAATTTAAGCCGCTTCTTTATCTCCTTTGAAGTCAGAATGAAAGAAATAATGAAGGAGGATGATGCTGTTTCGCCGATTATTGCAACCATTCTGCTCATAGCAATCACGGTAACAATAATCGCATCAGCATACAGTATATTCTCTGGATATGTGCCGACATCCTCACCTTCATCCTCCACTGTAACTATTCAGTATAGCAACAATACAAGTGTATCAGGAAGTCTGATCAGTGGAGAATACGTTCTTACATTCAGTGGCATGTCCAGTAATATTTCACTGAGGTATCTTGATGCTGAAATATTGCTCGATAATGGGACGGCTATAGAAGACTCAATGTTCGCCCCATACTCTCAGGGGCACTCAATCCCAATATCTCCGGGATTGGCCATAAATGTGAGTATGCCAGGAGGATTTTTATCCTATTATGGTTATGTGATCCTCAGTTTAAATCATTCCACTGAGTACCTGACATCATTTTCAATTGTAAATGTGCAGTCCGGAAACAGAATCGCTGAGGTCAGTTTTAATAGCTAAAATTATAAGTCGGAATTCTCATTATCTTTTGATAATCATGGGACTTTCTCTGACGACCATCCTTGAACTGTGGATTGCCATCATGGTTGCCTTCGCATTCGGATTCTGGCTAGGAAGGCTGATGGCTAGATGGAAACTCATAAAGGGGCCCATGACTGGAAAGGAATCTATGATTGGGAAAGTCGGTGTAATTGTCAGGAACCAGAAGAGCTATACGGAAGCAAGGGTAGATTCCCAGCTCTGGAGGGTAAGGTCTGTAAAAACGGATTCCCTTAATCCTGGAACTGAGGTAAGAATTACTGATATAGAAGGGAACAATCTTATTGTGGAGCCAATTCACCATGTAGGTTCTTCTGAAGGGGAAATAATTACCGGTTCCCCGGAGAAGTCTCCTTAGGTCTTTATTGTTTTACTTTTTCAGAATATAAATCCAAAACCTTGCTCTAATTTAGAAGGACAATGCCTTCTCCTTAATTACGGAGCGTAGGTGCTACTTTTTCGATTTAAATAATATCGTCTATTTTTTTTACATAGGTTAATGGATAATAAAAACAAACAGGATGGCTTCTATCAGTAAATTCTATGCCAAGGAATTACAGGCAATTTTCTAGTGCATCCAGTTGATTGTCAATGGCAATGTGGCGTTTAGCCAATCGTATGGTTCTTGAAGCTTTTTGCTCCTTTAATCTGATGCCCCAAAAATCCAAAATATACTTTCAGCTGTATGGCTAATGCATCATTTTCTCAGTATTACAAGCACTTGAGTTGGATAAGATTTATTGAGGACGCCAATATATTCAAAGTATGGACTCTAGAGAAGCTTATGGAATAAAATCAGCAACAGATATCTGCATTTCGGGGGAGACCCTTTACTATGTTCAGAAGTATATCAGGGATGGGGAATACAAATCCTGCATTTACAGGATAAATGGGGATTCAGCTCCTGAGCAAATCACGTATGGTGAATCTGAAAAATCACCTCGAGTTAATTCTGGGGCACTTTACTATGTCAAATATGCAAAGGATAAAGAGAGTCTCATGTGCATGGAAAATGGCAAAGAACCAAAAGAGATCGCATCCTTTGCTAAAATCGCAGATTTTTCAATTTCTAGCAACATGATTCTAATCGTAGCTGCAGAAAAATCTGATGGCGATTTACCGTTTTACGCTGACAAGCTAAAGTACAGATTCAATGGACGTGGACTCCTTCGCAGTTATTACGCACTTTATGGTGTGGAAAATGGTCCTACCAAGATATATGGTGGAAAATTTGATGTTATGGGTGTCAGTCAGAACGGTGGAAGGATTATCATAGAAACTACAGAATATGGTGAAGACTACTCCATGAGTGATTTAGTCGAGATTGACTCAGATGGGAAAGTAATTCGGAGAATAACAGATGAATCAGCCACAATAAACAGCTTTGACGTATCAGATAGTGGGAGAATAGTATTTTCAGGGCATTATGGCCTGAAACCATGGGAGGTTAGCAGCATAATCTTCCCAGAGGAAAATAAGAACATTATTCTGGGAAATGATTCATCAAACACAATAATCTCTGATTCCTTTGTAGGAGCAAAATATTCTGTAAAGTTCCACAAAAATGATGTATATGCAATTGGCCAGGAGTGTTCATCATCCTTCATATATCGTATCGGAGATGGTGTTGAAAGGTTGACTGAGGACAGGAGAAACATAATGGATTTTGATGTATCCGACCAAATTGCCTATGTCTATTCAACCCAGGATCATCCATCCATCATTCACTTCAATAAGGAATACGATCTTAATCCAGGAATTGAAGGAAAAATTGCAGAAGCAATCAGGATGGATAATGGGGAAGGATTCTTAATGTTTAATTCAAAAGATTCGCCAACGCTCGTTTTTATTCATGGAGGTCCACATGATGCCTACGGTCATTCATATTTCATTGAATTCCAGTATATGTTCAGGAACGGATATAACATAATCTTTACCAATCCTCCTGGAAGCACTGGATACGGGGCTGAATATGCCCGTGCCTGCGTAGGTGACTGGGGAGGTTCTCCTATGAGCTATGTAATGAAATTCATAGATCTGATCAGGAATAGATATGGCATCAATGAACAGATTGGCTTAACTGGAGGATCTTACGGTGGATTCATGACAAACTGGATTGTCACTCAGACTGATATTTTTAAAGCTGCTATTTCTGAAAGATCAATATCAAATTTGCTCAGCATGGTTGGAACAAGCGATATTGGATTCTGGTTCAACACCATAGAACTGAATATTGATCGGCCATACTCAGCTTCCGGTATGAAAAAGCTGATGGAATTATCTCCAATAAGTTATGTGGAAAATGTTAAAACACCAACAATGCTGATAACAGGTGAGGAGGACTACAGGTGTCCTATTGAACAGGCTGAACAATTCTATGTAGCTTTAAAACTCAATAAAGTGCCAGCAGAACTGGTCAGATATCAGGGTGATAACCACGAGCATGCAAGAAGCGGGTTACCAAAGAACATGATAGACAGGCTGGAAATCAAGCTGAAATGGTTTGATAGGTTCCTAAGGAATCGAGAATAAGTGCCATTGTAAAAGGTGTTTCAACTCCATTGATAATCTGGAACTATCTGAAAATCAATGGGTTGAATTTTAGCATGTTTCCTGACCAAATGCAATTTTCTGCCCAACTACACCAATATTTTCTTGATATGTAGATACCCATTTACCAATTATTCAGATGTTCTTTGATTTAAAATCAGTAGATAATGATTTAATACTTTACATGGATATGGGTACAAGCTAATGCAGAATTAATTAGGATTTTGTGTGAGCAGATTAAGTGCTTTGAAATGCAGAAATTTGAGGAAATTGAACCAATTGATGGTTTATTGAAAAATCTTAGACAGATGGGATTTTTGTCACCTACTGAGGTGCAGTCTAAAACTATCCCAATTGTCATGGACGGGAAGGACATTGTGGTTAGGTCAAAAACAGGCTCAGGGAAAACCGGGGCTTTTTTGATACCTATAATTAATAATTCTATAGGAAAGAAGGGAATAACATCTCTCATCATAACTCCGACCAGAGAGCTTGCTATACAGGTGCAGGGAGTTGCACAGGAAATGTCGAGAGGCCTTGGGCTTTATTCCACGGTTGTTTATGGTGGTGTAAGCATTGAAAACCAGATCCGAAAGATAAGAAATGGTGCAAACATTATTGTTGGAACTCCAGGAAGGTTAATCGACCTGATGAGAAGAAAGGTTCTGTCTTTCAGGAATCTTGAGTATCTGGTCCTCGACGAGGCAGATACCATGCTGGATATGGGTTTCATTGAGAATATCGAATACATCATATCCCAGACACCGGAAAGAAAACAGGTTATGCTGTTCTCTGCAACAATACCATCAAGAATACTTGGACTGTCCAAGAAGTACATGAAGGAACCGGAATACATCAGGATCGGACAGGAGAAAGATGTGACTGTTTCATCCATATTCAACACTTTTGCTGTCAATTATAATGGCAACAAAGTCTCTACGCTTCTTGCATATATGGATGAATATTCCCCTAGGAAGGCAATAATATTCACTGAACAGAAAAGGGATGCAGCAACTCTATACGAGATCCTTGTGGACAAGGGGCATAACCCTGTTGTTATTCATGGGGACCTTACACAGGCGCAGAGGGAGAAAGCACTTTCAGAATTCAGGAATGGATCAAGGTTCCTTGTAGCTACCAACGTTGCCTCAAGAGGACTTGACATTTCCAACATCACTGATGTGATAAACTTTGATGCCCCAAGAGAGCCTGAAGTCTATGTGCACAGAGTCGGCCGATCAGCCAGGATGGGCAAAGAGGGCAAAGCCTTTACTATAATAGACCAGGGTGAGGAGGACGTCATAGAGAACATAGAGGATTCGCTCAAAATAAGGATGAGTGTTCTAAGGGTAAATGAAGAAGCCTATTCCAGTGTTAGGCCAATATACAGGAGTTCCCACTCCTCAAGAGGGAATTACGGGAGAAGAGATTTTGGCTCCAGAAGGAGATTTTCCGGAAATAACAGATCATATGGGCGGGGTCACAGAAGCAACTATACAAGAGGAAATTGATCCAGATTCCGTTCGACTCAGATCATTGTTCCCATATTCTCCCATAAGTAAGGTACACAGGAATTTTTCCGTATAATTTCTTTTTTCATTTTAATTGATTAAAAGATTCATGTTATTTTTTTCCGAAGCATGAAACTGACTTAAATCAATTCAGCGAATATTAATTCAAATTTTTCCATTCATTTTCTGTAAATCAATAAATCACGACTCCACACTACAAAATGTGTGCCAGAAAATTCCAGAATGGTGAGAAATTTATTGCATTTTGATATGTGAAATAAATTGCAAACATTTTTCGATAAATTCACAAGAACGTCTTTTTCCTCATTGGTTTATTAGTTTTAAAATATTTGTAAATATGAAGCATTAAAGCTTCTGGAAGGATAGCTGGGCCAATTCTAAAAGTCAATGGCGGAGCACAAAATTCTGTGTCGATTTAATTATATATTTCTGAATCGTACTCGTTCCATAATGAACGATGTTGCTAGGAGGTTAATGATTTCGATTAGTACGTCTATTATTTTAATTTCAGCAATTTCCATCATACCCCAGCTTGTCCAGGAGAGCTGGATAAACCCTGTAGATGGAGTTTTGATAGCTCTTCCTCTTTCCTTATTGATCGTTTACATAGCTATGAAGTTCGGAAGGCCAGAAAAGGTCCAGAAAATAAGACTTGGTATATTTCTAATTGCTTCCAGTTTTTCTACATCTTCCTTGGGTCTATAGTATATCTATTTTCAGCCCATGGATCTGATGTCTTGTTTCTGCTCTTGCTGCCAATAGATGCAGCAATACTGGCAATTCCTGCTTATCTGATTTACAAAATTGGAAAACCTTCTGAACTTAATCCTGGTGACTTTAGCAAAGAATACACGGAAAGACTTTACGGACTCCTTGCGAATCCTCAGGATAGAACACATAGTGTTTATATATCAAGGAAGCCTATAAAAAGGTCATTTGCTGAAACATCCAACGGAAATGACTGGCAAGTATTACTGAAAGAGGAAGCAATAAGGCAATTGGAACCGGTTCAATTAGATGCGGTTCTTCTAGATGCGTATTTTTCAAGAAAAATGGGCGTGGCAAAGAAACTTCTACTGGGGGGATCCGCATATGTAATCACCTCCATTGATCTAATTATCGTATCTTTTATTCTAATCAATCTGGTTTCATCTCCAGATCCAGTCTTCCTGCTAATTAGTATGGCTGTAGGTGTTTCTATGATTCCTGCCATACCATTTTTCATTTTGTCCCTCACTCAATTTCTTCAGTCCAGGGCAGATAAATATGTGTTAAAGTATCTTACAAACTATGAACCATTTACCGAGGCTATCAGGAAGAAGTCATCTCTGATGGTGCCTCTCCGTCCAATGACATGGAAACAGCAGATGAGATACGAAAAGAGGATCAGCCGGATAACTGAGAAGAGGATCAGTAGAATTAGGAAGATTGGATCAGAATCAGGTAAGACGTGAATTTCCTCATCCTTTGATTACAACTATTGTATGCTATTCTTCATTTTGAAGGATTTGGCTAAGTGAGCCATGGCTGTTTTAAAAGTGCAGACCTTATTCCACTTTTATTACTCCAAATCCGAAACCAGAACTCCCGTCCTTTCCATTTATAACTAGAATTTCTACTCCGTATACACTGGGGGTTTTCGGATTAGTTGTAGCGTTCATGAGATTTATAGCCGATTGATTCAGGTATAAAACCATATGAATTGCTGTGCCATTTGCTGTATTATTGCTGGAAATGTAATTGTAAGGATATTGTGTCCTGTTAAGATATGTCAAATTGACAGAATTCAATGAGCTATTGTGGTTTGTGCTCAGAGGAGAAATGTCATAAATATAGGTTACTGGGGAGTTGGTGTATATTGTAAAATTGATACTTATCTGCGTACTATTGTCATTTATTTCATATATGGGATGGACACCGGTTCCATTAACAAGTTTGACATATCCACCACTTGTTGATGCAGTGATAGTGGAGCCGGAAGATGATTTTTCTATTGTCAGGTATGCCATTGACCCAAATACAACAAGGATTACGACCCCGATTACAATGGAAGTCTTGGTAGATAACATTAGCGGGATATTTGATATGGATATAAAACATTTACCGATAATTAAGTAATTAACTATTTATATCTCTCTTAAATTCACCAGATCATATGGTTCAATATAAGTGGGTAGCTCTATCCAACACCACTATTGGAGTACTCATGGCCTCAATTAACGGAACTATCATACTCATATCCCTTCCTGCAGTGTTCCGGGGCCTCAAGATAGACCCTTTCCTTCCAGGCTCCTTTGAATACCTGCTCTGGATATTAATGGGGTATATGATTGTGACGGCAGTCCTTCTTGTCACCGTCGGGCGATTATCAGATATTTTCGGGCGTGTAAGACTATTTAATTTTGGCTTTCTAATATTTACAATCGGTTCAATTTTGTTATTCTTAACTCCAAATACTGGGGACCGTGGCGCACTGGAACTCATAATATTCAGAATGGTGCAGGCTATTGGAGCCTCATTCCTGTTTGCCAACTCAGCCGCTATAATTACTGATAGTTTCCCTGTCAATGAAAGAGGAAAGGCAATGGGTATTAACCAGATTGCAGCTCTTGCAGGTTCTCTGGTAGGCTTAATTCTTGGTGGAATCCTGGCTGCTGTTAACTGGAGATATGTTTTTCTGGTAAGTGTTCCTGTTGGCCTCTTCGGAACAATATGGTCTCTGTTGAAGCTAAAAGACCATTCGGTGAGACACAAGGATCAGAAAATAGATTTGCCGGGAAATATAGCTTTTGCTGGAGGCATTTCTCTACTGCTTCTTGGCATTACATATGGGCTCATGCCATATGGGTCATCTTCCATGGGCTGGGGAAACCCATGGGTAAAAGTGGCCATGTTGTCCGGTCTCGTTCTGCTCATTGTTTTCATTTTTATAGAGAGGGTTGTAGAACAGCCAATGTTCAACCTGCGCCTCTTCAGGAACAGAGCATTTGCCACAGGTTCTTTTGCTGGGATGCTCCAGTCTATGGGAATGGGTGGCATGATGTTCATGATTATAATTCTCCTTCAGGGTATCTGGCTGCCCTTACACAACTATTCCTATAGTAGCGTCCCATTTTGGGCAGGAATCTACACAATTCCCATGATGGCAGGATTTGTGCTTATGGGTCCAATTAGTGGAACGCTTTCTGATAAAATAGGTGCAAGACTGCTGGGAACTATAGGGATGAGCATCAGTGGGATCGCGTTCTTGCTGCTTTCAACTCTGAGTTATGATTTCAGCTACATTCCCTTTGCACTTATGCTCTTCATGATGGGCTTCGGCATGGGGACATTTGCAGCCCCAAATATAACTGCTGTAATGAATTCAGTGCCTCCTCAGCTAAGGGGTGTTGCCTCGGGAATGAGAACAACGTTACAGAACACAGGACAGACAGCAAGTATGGGAATATTTTTCAGCATCGTTCTAGTATTTCTGACAAAATATCTTCCCGGCTCTTTTACAACAGCACTGCAGTCAGCTGGTGCACCTGTCTTGATCCCTGTGTTCAAAAGCATTCCACCAACATCGGCACTCTTCTCTGCATTCCTTGGTTATAATCCTGTAACCACCATTTTCTCGCTCCTACCCTCAGGGTTTTCATCAGTTGTTAGTGGCTCTTCACTGGCAGTTATAACCGGCACCCACTGGTTTCCCGGTGCAATAGCAACTGCCTTTATGAGTTCACTCAGGATTTCGTTCTATGCCGGAGCAGGGATATTCTTTGTCGCTGCACTCCTTTCGGCACTTAGAGGAAAAAAATATGTCCACGAGGAAACCCCAGAATCAAGTGAAATATTCAAGGCTGAGAATACCCCGAATAGCATAACATCAGCCGGGCAGAGCGGTGAACCCCCTCAGGCAGGTTCTGTGTCATCTGAACCTGGAAGAACTCCCCAATTGGAAAAATAAATAGGGTATGACCATAATAGGAGTAGATATGGAAGATAACATCGAGACACAATCCGGGGCTGAAAATATTCAGCTCTGGGACCTTCTTTCCAGGGTCACACAGCACAGTCGTAAACGCCTGGAGAGAGAACTTGAAAAGTATTCAATTAAACCAACCGAGGTCAAAGTTCTATTTTCCATATCGCAAATGGACGGCACGCAGATGAATAGCCTTGCTGATGCTAACGGTATTACAGGGCCATGGATAACAGGAATTGTTGATGAACTTGTATCTAAGGGTTATGTGAAGAAGTCCAGGAGCGAAAACGACAGAAGGCTCATACGCGTCTCAATAACCGACTCGGGGAGGCGTATACTTAAGAAAGGCTTGATTGAGTTCAACAGGCTACTCGAGGACGCCCTTAGCGGACTCAATGAGGATCAAATATCAAACTTTAAGGAAATTCTTGAGATAATAGATAGGACAATAAATTGAAATATTTTACCTGAAATTTGCGGTTGTAGAGAATTAATCTGCTATTCGACTCTATATTTGTTTTCCGATTCAATTCTCAAAAGTAAAGTATCTGGAATCAATGTGGATTCCTCTTTTAAAGGCCTTATTTGATTTTAGCTAAATAATTCAGTCTAATCCAGGTAGGACAGAACAGAAATGGGACTGACCAGGTGATTTTAAGGAGCATGCTCCTTCAGGAAGAATAGGTTGTCCATCCTCATAATGGAAACCCGTCAATTTATTGTCTGAATTTTTTGCTGTGTTCCGTACACCCATAAAATTCTGTTCTAATATATGTTATGTAACTGAAAATAAAAAAAGAAATTTATTAAAAAATGGATTTAAGTTGCATTATAATTAAAATTCAGGTTCCAGTTCATGGTTTTCAATTATTCCTTCGTCCTTCACCTTATGCATTCCTGCCATAATTCCATGTACGATAAGGACAGTGACAACGTTAAGTATCAGCGCAAAAATTCCAAGGTAAATAAAGTCGTATGATGGCGGAAGAAGGGTTCCACCGCTGAAGTGATTGACATACTGCCCATAAACTGCTGCGCTCATTCCGACCAGCCATCCCAATCCTACAGACCACTTGTTAAGTTTTCTCGTGAACAGGGAGATGTAGATTGCTGGCAAGGTCTGGAGTACAAATGCTCCTCCAAGTGTCTGGAGATATACAATATTTCCTGATGCAACAGGAAGAAGTGCAAAAACGAGAGAACCTGCTATCACCACAAGAACAAGGACTCTGGATAGCATTGCCTGGCTTCTAGAGGAAGCGTTCTTGTTTATATACTCCCTATACACGTTTCTGGTTAGAAGGTTGGCGGATGCAATTGCCATAATTGAGGCTGGAACTACGCTTCCTACAACGATGGCGGCATAGGCAAATGCTGTAAATGCTGAGGGGAAGAGATCCTTTATCAGATAGGGTATGGCAAATGATGAGGCAGGATTGCCACCTTTTCCGTTGAATACTACTCCCTGAGCAGCAACAGCAGCAATACCAAGAACAGCTACAATTAGAAGAAGAACATTGTATAAAGGTAGCAGAGAAGCATTTCTTTTGATTGTTCTGCTATCCTTGGAAGATAGTGTTCCAGTTACTCCATGTGGGTAAAGGAAGAGCGCAAGCGCTGATCCTAATGCCAGTGTCGTGTAACCAAGGCTGAGTCCTGGAGATTCAAAAAGCGGGGCACTTGTTTTGAATATTGATGCGGCGTTTGAAAAGATGGATGCAAATCCGCCCAGCCTGTATGGTACGTATATTATGATGGTGATAACTGCAACCCAGATTATCGCATCTTTCAGAATTGCTGTGAGGGAAGGCCCTCTGAGACCACTAACAAAGGTGAATATTGCAACTACAGCAAATGCTGCTACTAGAGCCAGTGTTACCGGGACGCTCATAGCTCTAAATACGTATCCGATACTAACTTCCTGAAGGGCTATATAAGGCATTTCGGCGACAACTCCTGTTAGTCCTATAAGCATTGCAAGAAGTCTGGAGTTAAACCGGTCTCTAACGTAGTCTGATGATGTAATGTATCCCCTCTTCTTTGAAACAGTATATAGCCGGGGCATTGTGGCATAAACGATTGGATAAATCATTATACCATAGGTAATGGCAAACATTGCAAGTGCTCCTGAACTGGCAGCAACACCGGGGACAGCGATAAGCGTGTATGCAGTATATAGATCTCCTCCAAGCAGGAACCATACAACAACGGTACCGAATCTTCGGCCACCCAGACCCCATTCCTCAATATTGCCCATCTCCTTTGGTTTTCTCCAGCGATATGCTATAAACCCGGTGAAAAGAGCTACTATTACAACAATCAGGAATATCGCGTAATCTAGACTCGAGAAATATGCCATTAGCTCTCAGCCCCCTTTTTCAGTCGGTGTTCATGTTTCTCAATAGCATAGACTGTTGATGTCAGAATAGCCGCCAGGAATATCCAGACCAGCTGATACCAGTAAAAGAATGGCCAGCCTCCGATTTCTGGATACTGTCTGTCATAAATGCCAAACCCAAATGTCATGAATACATAGGGTAGCACAAGCAATACAAACTTCAGTATGCTGTTCATCGATAAAGCAACATATAGGTATTATTTTAATCTTATTACGAGTATCTTTCAAAAAATATACGTTATGAATTTACACTAAATAATATGACAAGTAAATATTTCATGTAAAGGATGTTCAATAATCCAGTGTTCATTTTATAGTTGATGTATCAGGAAATAATTAAAGGTGCTTTACAATCTCTATACTGCCAGCTTCCTTACAGTCGTTAATCTTAGAAAGAGCATTTTACATGTTCGATAACTAAATTATTAAGTAAAACTCATTTAATCACGGGAAAAACATGTGCCTATAGAGGTGTAGAACCTTAATATTCCATAGTTATGGGAGTCTTTCGAATGGAAAATAATGAAAATTTAGAAAGAAGAATTTACGGAATTCATTTCACCTCTGTAAGAATATTTAATGACTACATAATGCCCCAGATTCGAGACATTCTATACAATTACAAATGGGTTGATCTCTTTTGTGGAGAAGGAAATTTAATACTTCCTATCCTCAAATTTGTTCCTGAAAAAGAAAGGGATATATTTTTTGAAGAGCATATCCAATGCTTTGATATCAAGAGAGAATCTGTTGAAAAAGCCATAAATGAGGCTGTGAATTATGGTATATCGAAGGAAGTTGCTAGGGAAAGGATAAAGGTAAGGGATTCCTTAGCGGATTACCCAACATTAGAGGGAAAATTTCCTGTTTTCCATATCACAAACCCACCTTACCTTTATCTGGGCTATATTAGAAAGAATAAGGAAGTCAAGGACAAAATTACATATTTTAATGGTGAGAACTATGGATTTCAGGATCTTTATCAGATCGCCCTTATGAACGATTTGAGGCATAAGATAAGGGATATGATATATGTTATTCCATCAAATTTTTTATTTTCTGACGCTGGTTCCAACAAGATCAGAAAAGACTTTCTGAGGCATTACAGAATAAAAAGCTGCTACATTTTCGAAAAGAAGATTTTCAGAGATACTGGAACAAACGTATTAATTTCAAGATTTGAAAGGACAGATACAATAAACAGAAGGATAGAGTTTACTGGTTACAAAATAAACGATAAAGTGGAGAAGCTGAAATATACTCTGCTTGTGAAGAACACGTTCAAGCCAAACAATCTGTTTTCAGAGTATCTAAATGCTCATTTCAAAAAGGACCATCTCAATGTGAAATTTTATCTGGATTACGGTGAAATTCAGAACAACACAGGAGATCGTGAGGTTATACTTCTAAATTCAAAGAATTATGTTGGCGGAAAATACACAAAAACCACATTCCACGTAAATGATTCCCTGTACTCAAAGCTTAAAGCAAATCCATACTTCATCAGGACAGTCGATACTGGCTCTCTTCATGGCAAAGCAGGTATCTATTCCATACGTGAGGAATTTAATGCAGATGGAATATTTGTAAAACCTCCCACCTACAGGACAAACCCTATACAGATGTTTATTCAACCAGAATTAAGTGATGCGGAAAATTGCTCCCTTAAGGGATTATTTAACAAAATTTTGAATGATTTAAGGGACAGGACAGGTGGGGATTTTTTGACGACTTACAAATATTCAGATAAACCCAGATACATAAGAAAGTACCTTGGACTAAAACAGGTAAAAGAGATTCTAACTACAATCAGTCTTAAAGATCTGAAAGATGCAAACAAAGAGTAAAGACTATCCAGAGATGCTTGTAAAAATATGCAATTTCTTCTTGCCCCTGAGAAGAAGGGGCAATTCCTCGAGTGCATTGGACGCCCCGAACGGTATTCGATT
>DARE01000014.1 GCA_002503205.1 Thermoplasmatales archaeon UBA447
CCCTCCGCATTCCAAATATTGGAGACAGAGTAATACTTCTAATAAAGACGGCCTGATATGGAATATCTGTGAGCGCCAAGTATCATCCCGTTAAAATTTAGATTTAAATCTATGATTTTCACCTAAATTAATTAAGGCACATAGATTTATACTAAAACCGAGGGTTGCATATCAGAAAACACTCCTGGTCCGAATTTGCCCTTGTGTTTGTAGGAAAGATCGCAAAAAGAATATTCTGTAAAACAGTTTGTAAAAATCTAGTTTCCATCTGTCTACTGATTAATAGACAATAAACGTACTTAGAAGGGATTTATTGATAATGTGGGCAATTAATATTTTTAGAAAATAATAAAAAAATAGGGAATGGTTTCCTCAAGTCATAGAGGCAGATGCATTCCAAGTGCGAATGTTGTTGCAGCAGCAAACATCAGGTACATCAGCCAGGTTCCAGTAACGAGATGGAAGAATCCCTTTGCTTTTGTCCATGTTCCTGACTTCAGCAAGCTTGCAGGTATATCTGTTATATACACAAGGGCCAGCAGCACAAACAGTATTCCAACAGGGTTGTCTCCTCCCTTGAAGAATACGAATGCTCCTGTTATGCTGATCCAGAGAAATGCTATTGCCATATATCCATCAACGGTGGGGTCTCCTCCAACATATTTATTGATACCCAGCGCAAACCAGTGGACACCATACGCTGTGAAGGCCAACCCAGCCATATAAAGGATAGGTGAGCTCTGGAAAGCATCAAAAATGGTGAGGCCAAGGAATATGTAGGTTCCCGTAACAAACTGCATGAAACCTGCCATCCAGATACCCCACTGTCCCAGAACCTTGTTAACCTTCTCGCTTGCCTGAGGGATTCCAAAAAATTCGTGTCCTCCCCAGACATAATATCCAGTACCAAGTCCCATAAAACCAATTGCCAAAGGTGGTAAAGGTGATATTGTCATCTCCGCAATATGCGATGAGTGCTATAAATATTTAGCGTTTATTTTCCGACATATTGATATAATTATTCAGTGCGTATACGATTCTATTGGAATTATATCAGATAAATAAAGCAAATAAAGTCTGTTCTCTCAAAGGTTATATAGAAAATGCACATTGTATATTATGGCCTTCACAGGCTTCTAAAAATAGGTGTTTTCATTGAATGGAGATAAAATATCATTAAATGTTGACGGGAAGGAGATACCGGGACTCCAAGGTCAGAATGTTCTGCAGGTGCTTATGGCCCACAAAATCGATATACCTCATGTTTGCTTCCAGCCAAATCTTGGGCCAATAAACACATGTGATGCCTGTCTCGTGAAGATAGATGGGAAGGTTGTCAGGTCATGCTCAACCCACGCCACTAATGGAATGAAGGTTGATTATTCCTCAAAGGATGTCAGGGACCTCCAGGAAGAAGCTCTACAGAGAATCCTCAAAAACCATGAACTTTACTGTACAGTATGTGAAAACAATAACGGAGACTGTGATCTGCATAACTCTGTTCATATGATGGAGATGAACAGGCAGAAGTATGAATTTAAAAAGAAACCCTATGAAGTGGATGACTCAAATCCATTTTACAGATACGATCCGAATCAGTGCATCCTGTGCGGGAGATGTGTGGAAGCCTGCCAGGATGTCCAGGTCAATGAGACTTTGAGCATAGACTGGTCCAGGGAGGTTCCAAGGGTGATCTGGGATAATGATGTCCCGATAAATGATTCATCCTGTGTATCCTGTGGTCACTGCGTTACGGTATGTCCTGTGAATGCACTGATGGAGAAGCCTATGCTTGGAAAAGCAGGTTATCTCACATCCACAGAGCCGAAACTTAAGAGAGTTATGATTGATTTTGTAAAGTCATTCGAACCTGAGGTGGGAATGAAACCAGTTATGGCTATCAGCAATGTTGAATCAACTCTCAGGAAATCTCAGATAAAGAAGACAAAGACAGTGTGTACATACTGTGGAGTAGGTTGCTCATTCGAGATGTGGACAAGGGGTAGGGAGATACTGAAAGTTCAGCCATCCCCTGAATCCCCAGCCAACGGAATTTCTACCTGCATAAAGGGGAAATTTGGGTGGGGTTTCGTCAACAGTTCCGAGAGATTGACCTCGCCTCTGATCAGGGAAGGGGATCACTTCAGGAAAGCATCATGGGATGAAGCACTGGATCTTGTAGCCGCAAGACTCTCTGAACTCAAAGAGAAGTACGGTGGAAATTCTATTGAATTCATAGCATCATCCAAAGGAACTAACGAGGAGGCATACCTTGTCCAGAAGATGGCCAGGCAGATTTTTGGAACTAACAATGTGGACAACAGTTCAAGATTCTGCCAGGCCCCGGCTACCACAGGCCTCTGGAGGACCGTAGGGTATGGAGGAGATGCAGGGTCAATTCATGACATCTACATTTCAGATCTCATTATGGGGGTGGGAACCAATACTGCAGAGTCACACCCGGTACTTGCAACTCGTGTTAAAAGAGCACATAAACTGAATGGCCAGAAACTGATAGTCTCAGATATCAGGAAGCATGAAATGGCACAGAGGGCAGACATATTCCTGCATCCCAAACCGGGAACTGATCTGGTATGGTTGAGCGCAGTTGCCAAATACATAATTGATCAGAAGTGGCACGATGAAACCTTCATTAAGAGCAGAGTCAACGGGTTCGATGATTATTACAAGAGCCTGGACAGGTTCACACTTGACTTTGCAGAACAGACAACAGGAATACCCAAGCAGACCCTTATTGATGTGGCAAAGACCATTCATGAGGCAAAATCCGTCTGCATACTCTGGGCCATGGGTGTTACACAGCACCAGATGGGAAGTGACACCTCAACAGCAATTTCAAATCTTCTCCTTGTCACCGGTAATTATGGCAGACCAGGCACTGGTGCATATCCATTAAGGGGGCATAACAATGTTCAGGGCGCAAGTGATTTCGGTGCGATGAATGCATATTTCCCCGGTTATCAGAAGGTCTCTGATGATTCCGTAAGAAAGAAATTCGAAAAAGCCTGGAACTGCAAGATCCCGTCAAAGCCAGGGTTTGACAACAACTCCTGCCTAGAGGCTATTGAGGATGGGAATATCAAGGGAATGTATGTTGTGGGCGAAGAGCTTGTTGAAACAGGTTCTTCATCAAATTTCATCAAGGCTAAGCTTGAACAGCTTGAATTTCTGGTAGTTCAGGACCTCTTCTTGAGCGAAACTGCAAAGTTTGCAGATGTCATTCTGCCATCCTCAGTGAGCCTTGAAAAGGAGGGAACTTTCGTCAATACAGAAAGAAGAATCCAGCGCATTTACAGAGTAATGGACCCCCTTCCGGGCACAAGGGCAGACTGGGATATTTTCAAGGACCTCGCCTCCAGGCTTGGCTATAACTGGAATTACAGCCATCCTTCGGAAATAATGGAGGAAGCTGCTTCCCTTGCACCAATATTCGCAGGTGTATCATATGAACTTCTGGAGGGCTTCGGCAGCCAGCAGTGGCCGGTAAAAAACAGAGACGGCGGGGAACCCCTTCTCTATACCGAGAAATTCAATTTCCCGGATGGCAAGGCCAATCTCTATCCGCTTGACTGGGCCCCGAAATTCGACATGGAGGAGGAGTTTGATCTGCACCTGAACAACGGGCGTCTCCTTGAGCATTTCCATGAGGGAAACGAAACATACAAAACTGAGGGAATCAGAGAAAAGGTACCTTCATCATTCCTTGAGATTTCACCGGAACTATCCAAGGAACGTGACATTAAGACTGGCGATCTGGTCAGAATCACTTCAAAGTGGGGGAAGGTTGAGGTTAAGGTTGTTGTCACAGATCGGGTAAAAGGAAAAGAGCTCTACATGCCAATGAATTCTACGGGAGATCAGGCCATTAACCTCCTAACAAGCAGAGTGAAGGATCCTGTAGCGGGAACCCCTGCATACAAGGAGTTATCCGTAAAAATGGAAAAATTATCCGACGGTAAGGGGGTATCACCATTACCGCGTACTAATCCTAGAAACGGCAACCCAAGGCCACAGAAGGGAGTTATGGTGGAAATGAAATGGTCCAGGGATGATTACAAGAATCTTACTTCGGAGTGAGTTTAAAATGGCGAAACAGATTGAAAAAATATCGTTGGAGCCTGTATCTGATAAGCAGGACAACATGGTCGGGCTACTCAATGATCTGATGAATATGGATAAGGAGCTGGCAGCAATACTTGCTATTCTCAAAAAAGTCTCTGAAAGCGGTTTGCTGGAAGCTATGGCAGCCATGCTGGAGCGAAATGGAGAAGTTATGTCAGTGGTTTTCAACGAGCTCTCCCAGAAGGAGAACTCCAATTTCGTGAGAAATTTGCTGACAATATACACTCTTCTGTCAAGAGTTGACCCCGAAAGGCTTGGCAGGTTCATGAAGAATCTCTCAAGATCTATAAATGCTGCAGATTCATTTTCTAATGAGAAACCACTGGGGCTAATGGCCATAGGCCGGGAAATGAAGAACCCTGATGTTAGCGCAGGTTTACGTGTTTTGCTCAGTGCAGCCAGAGGATTTACAATAAAAGATGACAAAGAGTGATAAAGGACTGGTGGAATTTGATGCCCTCAAATTTAACACCGGTGTAATTTCCAGTTCCCACGAAATAGTTGTGGAAGAGGAGCCACTGGAAATAATTCTTTCAGATCCTTTTGTAAGAGATCTGCAGTACTCTGTAACCATGAGGACTCCAGGGATGGATGTAGAACTTGCAGTGGGATACATATTTTCAGAGGGTCTTATAAAGACGATGGATAACATTCTATCCATCAGGGCAGGCTCCTATGCTAAACCTGAGGAAAGGAACAGAGTATTCATAGAACTGCGGGAACACACCCTAAAGGATTCAGGTATGAAGGAGAAGAGGGTGAACTCGAGCTGTGGAGTCTGTTCAAAGTCGTCTGTGGATGAAGTGTTTCTGAAGGCAGGCAAGATTAACCACTCCAATCTCACAGTCAGGCACGATACAATTCTTGAACTTCCATCAAAAATGCTTTCAATGCAGAAGCTGTTCAAATATACGGGAGGAATTCATGCAGCAGCCCTGTTTGACAGGAATGGAACGGTTCTTGAAATTGCGGAGGATGTGGGAAGGCATAACGCAGTTGACAAGGTTATAGGGGCAAATCTCATTTCAGGACGGGGTAAGTTTGAAGAATGTATTCTACAGGTAAGCGGACGTTGTGGGTTTGAGATACTCCAGAAAGCTGCACTTGCCGGCATTCCAATTGTTTCTTCAGTATCGGCGCCCACAAGCCTCTCTGTAGAGACTGCAAGGGCTCTAGGAATGACCTTGATAAGTTTTGTCAGGAATGAAAGATTTACAATATATTCCTCAGAATGGAGGGTCACCTGAGCTGGTGCTCAGGTCTGGGTAGCCTTATGCGAATATCCGGCACCCCTGACCCTGACCAGCCAGTAAACAATATAAAGGGCAGGAAGAATGTAGAAGCCAATTAACATGGTTATGTCAGCTCCGGTCAGAGGCAGTGTCGACCCAAACTCCTCCAGCGCGTGAATGTGGGCAGGGTTTGTTGATATTGCCATGGCAATGAGGGAGAGTAGAACTCCCGCATTGATTGCAATCCTTCTTCCTTTTGTTATGAAATAGAAATCGATAAGGAGAATAACAACAGCCAGATAAGTCAGAACTGTCAGGGAAATAGGAACAAGGGAGACATATCTCAGTATAAAACCCCCTAATGCAATATCGGCCGCATCAAGAATTACGATGGTTGCCAGCCATCCAGTTAATTTCACTAATAAATATGGTTCCAATCTATATTAAAATGTTGAATTCTGATATTGCGTTGCACAATTCAATATGTATATGTCACCCTTCTCATTATGTTGAAGTACCGCAGATTCATGGCTATCTCCGGAACTATTATTCAGGCTTAACAGCTTTGATTGGTTCACCCACCCTCTTTAGGCTTGAAAACCATTCTAATTATAAGTACAGTTTCAAATTTGAATAAGATATATATATCTATAAACATGTAAACATGTGTTTCTCAATTGATTCGTGGAGATGATTGAAATGGAAAAGAGTGTAAACAAGGTAAAATACAGATGGATATCGCATGCCGTAATCTTATCCGTCATAGTAATGGCATTTTACACTTTCATTGGCTCCATAATCATTGAACACATTACGCTTAATGATCAATTGTTCTTTAGTATAGGTGGATTTTTTAATTCACACGGACTGTATTGGGTCTTACCGATTGCATACATCTTCTGGTTGACTTTAATTCTTGGAATATATATGATGTCAAGAGTTGAAAAAACTGGCTCTAAGATGAAAGTTATCCTAATCCCATTTCTCATATCGGTGGTTTTAACGCTTACGAGCTTCGGGCTTTCTATATTGACTGGTGGGCCATCCCAATCCGTAATATTTATGGGTGCTCCTTTCTGGTACTACAATGTAAATATTATAAGGTTGCCCTTACATATTTCTTTTACAGGAGCCTTTTACTCTTACAGATTGGCCCTTGACCTGCTATTCTGGTACCTGGCTTTCATCACTCTGTGGATGGTTTACGGTCATGTAAAAGTGAGAAAGGTTCCCTTAGCCCAAACAGAGTAATTTTTAAATTTCTGTTATCACCTCTAAAGTTTAAAGGAACTTTTATCACTATAATAGGCTGTCCTCAGTTAAAGTGGTCTGGCAACACTCTCACATCTTCCCAGTTTAAAGAAGGAAGAAAGTAATCAGAATCCGCTCGCTGTTCTTTCCCTTGCGACTGGCATTCTTTGAAACAAAATGATTTATCCCGGGAGGAAAATAGTTTTAAAAGATTGCGGCCCTGAACCTGTGTACCTTCACAGTGGAGTTTGTTATGTCTCCTATGCTCAGCCCTGCATTCTCAAGAAGATCATTCAGATATTCCTGCGGCTCCTGGCGGAATTCCTCTTCAAAGTTGGGCAGTGCCACAACAGATCCATTATAGCTTGTAAGGAGGAAGCCGTCCATATCGGATCTATTTGAAATGGCTTTCCCTAATTCAAGGGGATTAATGCTCTGCAGCTGACCGATCACATATATCTCGATCTCCAGAGCAGAAAGTTCATCTCTGCTTATCGCCTGATGCATGGAGCTATGGAATGCTGCCTCTATTGCATATTCGATGACAGACACCCATATGGGCTTGGAGGGAAAAACGGTTCCGGCCCTGCTGAAATGCTCCCCGTAAACCTTCAGGGACACGAAGATTCCTGCCCTTTCTTTCAATCTGCTGTCATCGATCCTTGGCATGTAGTTCATTCCGAGCATCTTTGATTTTATTGCCGAAAAGGCCATCTCTTTCAATTTTTTTCCATCCAGGGAAAGCAAGTCTGAAAGGAAAGAATATTCCATCTTTTCCTGGGTCATAGCCATATCATCCTCTTTCGTAAAAATAAGGCAATCACTGCAATTAAGTGTTTCGATATGGTTTACACAAAAAAGTCCTTCAAATGGGAAGAATTTTTATCAACTGAGGATTTCAGAACTGAGAGGTCTGCATTGAAGAGAAGGTCAATAATTTTGATTATATGGGCAGTCTATCTTGTTGCGTTAATTCTTATAGATGCAGTTGTGCCATATGTTGATCCATCAGCAGGAGGTGTTGTAGGCTTTCTCCCATTCTTTTTCTTTCTTCCTATTTTCTTTCCCAGAAGATATATGAGAAACCGTTCAAACCAGAACTCCGGGAATAGCAAAAATACCAAAAGTGACAGTGCAACACCGGAAAAAGGCTCAGGATACAATGATATTCCCACTGCAAACGCTGAATCGTTTGACCAGTACGGTATCTCCTACAGGCGCAGAAACTTCAATTTCCTTTATCTGGCCGGGATAGTCATAATTCTCGTTGCCGCTGTCATTGCCGTTTACGTATTCCTGCTGAAATGATGTCTATTTTCTGCCACATTGAATGAAGCATAAATAATGGTGAACCAGTTTTTAATTGAGTAAATTAAGGTGTCTTAAGTTTCTGGAATAGCCAGACATATGTCATACATTATCTACCAGTTTATAATTTTGGGATATTACAACACAGCATATCCTGCCTATCATGATCGGATAGACAATATAGTTTCGCCCGTTGAAAGGAAGAGAAAGTTCACTGACAGACAGATCCTTAAGATCCTCATCCTGTTGCAGATATCCGATATCTCATACAGATCATCAGGGATATTCCTCATCAATCATGAGGAATATCTCAGGATGATTGGCCTCAAAGAAATAACATCATTCCAGACACTATCAAGAAGAGCACGATCAATGGATCTCCATGCAATAAACCGTGAGATAGTATTCCTCCATTCCATGAAGGAATGTGCAGCCATTGATTCCTTCATGATCCACACATGCAAATATTCCACTGCAATGAGGAGAAAATACTGGGGAAATTACAGAGGTCCATATGACACTTTACATAGACGCCCTCCTGATCATGGTTTGGATCGTTCCAAAAGGGAATATCCATGATTCCCGCGTTTCCCATGACATGGTGGATTCTGTCAGGAATTTTTCTTATATCTTAGGGGATTCAGCCCATGATACCTCTGACATATACGATTATGTGTTTTAGAACACACATTCTTTACGCATAATTGATACAAACAGAAGAAGAGGCATAGTTCCTGATCGACTTTCGGTGAACCGCAGGATTGGAATCGATCTCAGGAGGGGATATTCTCCACTATATTCCCTCAGGTGGGAAATAGAGAGGACATTCTCCATCCTTGAAGAGAAAATAAAAACAGAGAATATCTGGTATGTCAGGAACAGATCACATGACACTGCAAATGCCCTTAAGGCAATTGCATACAATCTCATGATAATATCAAACATCAAAACAGGAAACAGGCGAAGGGAGATAATGAAAATCGTCAGTTGTTAAAATGTAAGACACCCTATGAGTAAATGAGCAATAATATAATTGAATTGTTAATCGCATAAACCCACTTTGAAATAAATTAATATATGGTGTGCATGGGATTACATTGTCGCTAATACTTTCAATACTGATACTTCTAATCTCTGCACTCATTCTTGGGGAACTGTTTGAACACTTCAAAATCCCTGCAGTAGTTGGAGAAATCATTGCAGGGGTCATATTGGGCCCTTCCGTCCTAAATCTAATCAGATCGAATTCTGTTCTTTCAGGAATTTCCGAAATCTCCCTGTTCTTCATAATACTCCTCATTGGTGTGGATCAGAGCACAGAAACCCTGAAACGGCATCTGGGTAAGGCATTTGCCCTCAGCTTGAGCAGTTTTATAGTCCCTTCAGCAATTATGTCAGCCATTGCATTTTATTTCTTTGGGCTTTCAGCATCCGAGTCAATTCTTGTGTCCGTTGCAGTAGGGGTCCCTTCAATATCCATAATTTCTGTGCTGGTCAGAGGCTATGGTATAGAGAAAAATGAGCTTGGAAAGATAATAATTGCCTCAGTGATTATAAGTGATACAATTGCATTCACCGTTACTTCTGCGTTCAGGGATGCGAATACCTTCATCTTTGGCATTGTCAGTATTGTAATCTTCCTTATTCTTCTGTTTTTGCTTGACCTTGTCCTCAGATCTCATTCTAATGCGGTAAAGGAATTTTTTTCCAGAATAAGGGCCAGGGACAGGGGGGAAAAGGTGATTTTCGGCAGCATCATAGTTGGGGGACTTATAATTTCTGCCATTTTTGAGGTTATAGGAATAACATATGTACTTGGTGCTTTCTTCGCAGGGCTTCTGATCAATGAACTTGTAATTGGGGTGGAGTTGCAGGGGGTGCTTACACGAACACTGGGCAGGATAGATGACAGCTTCTTCATTCCAATATTCTTCGCAATTGCTGGCCTTGATTTTGTCATTCCGAGCGAACAGTATTTACTTCTGCTGGTTATCCTTCTTGTGATTTCTGGACTTTTTTCTACTCTTATCAACTACTTTACTTCGGGGTTCCTCCTTGGTAGGGAATACAGCAGATCAGTCTCCGGCTTCCTTGGCGGAAGAGGGGCAGTTGGAATTGCAATCGCTACAGTTATCCTGTCAGCCGGCCTCATTGGCAAGGAGCTTTACTCAACAATCATAATTACAACCATTGTGCTTTCGCTGGCGATACCACCCCTCATAGATCTCAAATCGAAGACAGTAGAACCCTCACTTAACGATTGAGAACACTGTTACAGTCTCGGTCTTCTCCACACCCTGTACTGTCCTGAGGCGGTCAAGTACAAAGTTACCAACCTCCTCCACAGATTTTGCCCTGACCTTTATCAGCATGTCCCATTCACCTGCTATTATATAGACCTCCTCAACTTCCGGGAATGCTGCTATTCGGGATGCTATTTCCCGTTGGGATTTTCCAGAAGCTGCGTCAAAGGAAATGTAAATGAATCCCACTGTTGGAAGGCCAATGGCCTCGTAGTCGGGCACTACAGTGAATTTTTTGATAATCCCTTTCCTTATCATTCCCTGAATTCTCTCGTATACAGTTATTCTTGGAATATTGAGGGCATTTGAAATGTCAGATATCTTGTCCCTTCCATTTTCAGTAAGATACTCAAAAATCAACCTGTCTTTATCATCCATGTCCAACACCATGTATTCTAACTATTTAAATTAGACATAACGTTCACATTATGCCTATATTAAACTGTAATATGACCATAATGTTCAATTTTTTATGACAATAGTTATATTGGACTCTTTAATTTTCCGGATATGGAAGCAACACTTGAGGGATCATTACGAGATCATCATGGAAAAAAGGAGCTTGAAGTTGCACTGAAACTGAACGGCTCAGTGAGATTAAGAATGGCGCAGTTTCTGCAGGAAAGGGGTTTCATAGAAATACCTCCTGTTATATATTCGACTGCAACGGATCCGTTAAACCATCCTGTGTACGATCCGTCATTTGATTACGAAGGGACGAGATACTCACTGACAAAGAGTATGATATTCCACAAACAGATTCTTGTACAGCGCTTTCCAAGAATTTACTCTTTCTCGCCAAATGTCAGGCTTGAAATGCCAGAAAAGGCTAAGACAGGAAGGCATCTGCTCGAATTCACGCAGTTGGACCTTGAGATGCTTGATGCCACAAGGGAGGAAGCAATGAGCCTCGGTGAGGATCTGTTCTGCGATCTCATCAGGCATGTAATGGAAAAGCATTCCAAAGATCTGAAGTCCATAGGCAGAACTCTTTCCGTCCCCTCAATGCCATTTAAAAAAGTCAGGTATATGGATGCAATAAAACAGTATGGGGATGATTTCGAGTCCATACTGTCAAAGGAAGCAAAAGAACCGTTCTGGATAATAGATATACCACTCCAGGCTCGTGAGTTCTACGACAGGGAAAGCGACACTGAAAAAGGCATACTCAACGATATGGATCTGATATATCCTGAGGGATTCTGTGAAGCACTTTCCGGAGGGGAGAGGGAATATGAAATAGGCAGGATCCTGGAGAGGGTGAAAGCCAAAAGCCAGTCTCCCGAGCAGTTTGAGTGGTTTATAGATGAAGCAAGATCAGGCCTCAGGCTTTCGGCCGGATTTGGAATAGGGATAGAAAGGCTGCTCAGATACATATGCGGATACAAAAGAATTGAGGATACCCATCCCTTCCCAAAGGTACCGGGCAAGAAATCTGTCTGATCACATCTATGGGGGAATAATTATTTCTCCTCCCATTTCGAAACCCTTTATTTCTTCACCCGAATACGAGCCCTGGACTGTGATCTCTTTAAATGAATCTGGGTCCATTATCTGTGTCTCTCCGTCTCTTCTGGACAGTACTATGTATTTCTTTATTGGCAAGGCTTCTCCTGTATACTGGAAAGGATTTGAATTGAACTCGTTCTGCCTTATGTGAATTGTTCTCCTTGAGCCTAAATCCATGAGAGTTATGTCTGAACTGGAGGAGGAAAGGAAGAGGAACCTCTCACCTCTCTTCAGTATAATGGCACCCTCAGGGAGATCCAGTATGCGCAGAAGAAATGTGTATCTGTACAGATCGTAACCTTCTGTGCGGCCAGCAAGCTTTTTGTTCTGAACCATCTCGCTGAAATACCTGTCATGAATGAATTTGGCGATCTTTTCACCATCTGATTTGCTTCCCAGATAGAGATCAAAGCCTTCTTTCAGTCTCTGCTGCCTTGAAATAAAAGGGTTCTTTCCCTTGAGTTTCTCAGTCTCAAGAAATTCATTCACATCTTTCACTGCCTTATCTATTGCATCAGAATATTTTCTGCTGAATGACCTGATCTGAATGATCGACTCATAATAAGAACCGGTCAGCCTGTTGCAAGCAGGGCAGCTGTTCTTCAAAATTGAAAGCTTTGCCTCCAGCTGTATTGGGGAGGATCTGTACTCTAACCCATCAGTCAGCCTTACAATGAATTTAACCGACAGTTCCTCAATATCAAGATCAACGGAATCCCTGTCTATTTCCGGACGGAAATGCTCATCACTGACACTGCAGAGGCTTAGCAGACGGGAGCTCAATGGAAGGTCATCCTTATTGTGGTACCACCTGTTACCTATCTTCAGTGAACCGCACTTGGGGCACAAGGTAAGAGGAAGTACCCCGGTGGCCGCAATTTTTGTCCTTGAAATTATGCAGTTCTCCCCTAACCCCTGGGAAACTGCCTCCTCATTGTCACACAGAATACATTTCATTCTTAAAGTCTCACTTTTCCTTCTCTGTACTGCTTTACTATGCCAAGTGCCACAAGCCTTTTCCTTATTTCAGTAGTTCCGGCACCAATCTGGCCGAGTATAGCGTCCCTCATAAGCCTTTCAGGTTCATTATCTTTTATATATCCATATCCTCCAAATATCTGTATTGCTTCTCTCGCAATGTACTCCGCAGATTCTGTGGAATGAAGTATTGCAGAGGCAGCACTTACAGAATCAAGAGGATCCCTTTCCAGGAGCCGAAGTGAGTCTTCAGCAAGCAGTCTGCTTGTCCGTAGCCTCGTATACATGTATGCAAGTTTCTCCTGAATTAACTGAAACTCGTAGAGATATTTTCCTGACTGTTTCCTTTCTGTTGAATATTTGAGTGCAAGTTCCAGTGCCCTTCTCGCCACGCCTATGAATATAAAACTGAGAATAACTCTTTCCGAGTTCAGTCCAGAAAGTATTATGCGTTTTCCATCCCCTTTTTTTCCTATTAGCCTTTCATGCGGTATCTGCAATGAGTCAAAATAAATCTCTCCTGTAGGTGATCCCCTCATACCCATCTTGTCGAACTTCTTTCCCCGGCTGAAACCCTTATCATCTGAAAGGACGCAGTAGGCATTGTAATTCTCTCCAAATCTGGAGTATACAAGAAAAAGATCAGCAACTGGGGCATTTGTTATGAATGTCTTTGACCCGGTTATACTGAAGCCATCACTATTCTCCGTGCTCGTTGTTTTCATATTTAGGGCATCTGAACCCGATTCCGGTTCAGTGAGTGCTAGGGAGCCTATGAATTCACCAGACGCTAGTTTTGTTACATATTTCTCTCTAATCTCCTCTGAACCGTTTCTGTATAAATTGTCAAGGCAAAGGTTGCTGTGGGCCCCATATGAAAGTGCCAGAGATGCGCTGTAATAACCAATTTCCTCCTCAATCATGGCCTGTGCTTCATATCCAAGGGATGATCCTCCATACTCCTCCGGTATGGTTACGCCAAGGAATCCCATCCTGCCCATCTTTTTAAAAACATCCACAGGAAAATAGTCCTGGCTGTCCATCCTGGAAGATATGGGTTCAACCTCCCGTTTCATGAATTCCCTGACGGTCTCCCTGAGAATGCTGTTTTCTTCCTCTCTATGCTCGGTCATAACTCTCTAATATGGAAAATGCCCCAATAAAGTTAATGAAACCTGGGCCGCTCTTATCATAAGAGTAACCCTGCCACAGAACAGTAAGGTTAAATTTATATCGCTTTTAATGATAACTCTTCCCAGTATTGAACCAGCGTAAGCGCCGTGAGGTATTTCTGGTTCAGATGTTCCTTAGGATTTTCATGCAGAATGCATGGGATTAAGGTTGGTGAAAAATGTATATAACGATTGAAGATGAATATATAGCCAGAATACCCCCCGAGCTTCTTTCTGAAGATTATGAAAAAGCAGTTCTGGAGGTATCCAAGACATCCCTCGAAGGTAGACTGGTAGATGTAAAGGAAGAGGGCAATGAGGATAGGATCCTGGGAAAATGCTTCGTTGTTTCTGTAACGGAAATAGAGACTGTTGGTGACGGAGCCATTGTCCATGGTGACGGCGGGGTTTATCAGGCAGTCAGATACAAGGCTCTTGCGTTCTATCCTGAACTTCAGGAAATAGTTGAGGGTGAAGTCACCTCGGTAAAGGAGTTTGGTGCATTTGTGAAGTTTGGCCCATTTGAGGGTTTACTACATAAGGGACAGATTATGGATGATATAATCAGTGTTGACCTGTCAAACCAGAGATTCGTGGGAAAAGAGTCGAGGAAGGACCTGAAAGCAGGTGACATTGTGAGGGTGAAGATAGTCCACCTGAATTTGAGATCATCCACACTGGAAGGGAGCACAATAGGATTTACTATGAAACAGATGGGGCTTGGAAAGCTCCAGTGGCTGGAAAAGAAGATGGAGAACTGATAACATGAAGGAAGTATTCAGGGCCTGCAAAAAATGCAAGTTGCTCACTGTTGACAAAAACTGCCCTATTCATGGGGAGGAGAAAACTTCCACGGAATGGTTTGGTTTTACCATAGTAACAGAACCCGGGCTTTCTGTTATCGCTGAAAAGGCCGGTATAACATCACCTGGAAATTATGCAATTAAAGTCAGGCAGTAAGTTCGTTCTTTCTCAGGAGGTCATTGACGAAGTTACGGCATACGGCCATCGAATGTGCTCTGATCTTGAAATCCTCCGAGCTTCAGAGTCATCAAAAATTATTTCAGTTGGCGACGTAACCACATATAATCTTAAGAAAAAGGGTGTCCCAATACATATTGAGGTTGTAGATCTGAAAACACGCCGAGGCAAGGAGCGAGAATTTGCCTCTGTTTCTGGCGCTTACCACGTCAATAATGAAGCTGGAACATTGAGCCACGATCTTTTTCTTCTGATCAGGGAGATAATGCCAGTTGGAGGCCGAATTGAGGTCATCGGGGAGGAGGATCTGGCTGTGATACCAATAATTTATTATTGTGACTTAAATACGGTTGTAGTATACGGCATACCTGGAAAAGGGATGGCTTGCATCACTGTTAACAGGTCTGTTAAAGAAAATATTGAGCAACTGGTAGAGAGGATCTCACATGGTAGAATTGAAAATTGAATCAGACAGGGAGAATAAACTCCTTCACAGAAAGGAGATACGCTACAGAGCTATATTCACTGGAAAGCCCACACCATCCAAGGAGGTTCTGCGTGATCTTATTTCCAAGAACCTTGGAGTTTCCAAGGAGCTTGTAATAGTGGACAGGAATATTCAGGAGACTGGGAAATCAGAGGTTATAGGCTATTCCAAGATATATTCAGACAAGGAGAGCGCAATGCTCTATGAGCCAGATTATGAACTCTTCAGAAATGGTCTAAAGACAAAGGAGGAGACTGCTCAATGATGAAGAGAGAACTCTACTCTGTAGAGAATGAAAAGATAAGCAGACAGAGGAGATTCTGCCCGAGATGCGGGCCTGGTGTTTTTCTTGCAGAGCATCCAAACCGGTTTTCATGCGGAAAATGCGGATATACCGAGACCAAGAAAGAAGGTTCAAAAGCGAAGCCACAGGCAGATAACAAAAAAGAATCTGGAAAAGGAAAAAGCAAGAAATAATTCAGTTGAGTTCTGATATCATTCTTGTGGTTTCCCCACAGGCCTTTTCAATATCCTTGTATTTTAATTTCACCGCATCTTTTATGTTCTCCGGCTGGTCCCGTATCTCAAGGATTCCAAGCAGGTGCTGAAGTTCAATGTCCAGAACGATGGAGAGTACTCTGAGTTTTTCCTGGTTTTCCTCTGAAACTTCCTTCCTCCTCAGTGAGACAAAGCAGTCGGAATGAACCGATCCCTTTTTCGTAAAGGTAAACTTCTCTCCTGTTTTAACCTTCTTTTCGCATACGTAGCATTTGAATTCTGCCATGCATGATTATGGGTAAAACAGTTAAAATATTATCGAATCCGGGAAAATATACATATATGGAGGGGCTACACTCCTATGGAAAGGAAAGGGACCGCTCTGCTCCCGCTCCATTACGGGCATCCTCCAGAATATCTCTACAAAAGAATGGTAAAGCTTGGAGGAATACTTTCCGATCTCATTCTGGAAAAATACGGGAATCAGACATACATGGAAAAGCTTGCGGACCCTTTCTGGTTCCATTCACTTTCCCTGGCAATTGGTTTTGACTGGAATTCAAGCGGAACTACAACCGCAACTTTGAGTGCAATCAAAGAATATTTTGCAAGGCGCAATTCTGATGTACACATTATAGGGGGAAAGGGAAAGAGGCTTTCTGAAATGCGCGCAGAAATGGACACTCTTGTAAAAGAAGGAAGGATATCGGAGTCCAAGGGTACCAGAATTCTTGAAGATGCAAGAAGGATAGCAAGGGTTGACCAGTCCCTCCTACAGGATGACTTTGACCTTTACATGCAGTTCCTTGTTATGGATGAGAATGGGAGGTGGGCCATTGTCCAGCAGGGTATGAACCCTGCACAGCGGATGGCCAGAAGATACCACTGGATCAGACGATCCGGAATGGACTTTATTAATGATTACAGGAACGGAATCTCATCTGAGGTAGTAAGAGACCAGGTTCTGGATCTATCCACTAAAGCCAGTGAAAAAAACAGGCATTCTATGGTTTCACTTGGAAAGGAGAATCCAGAAAGGTACAGATACACAATTGAGAATGGCCCCCAAAGGTCACTGGACAATTTTCAGTTCCCAGAAAGGCATCTTCGCCTGGACTACCGCATAGACTGGCCTAAAATGAGGGCAATTTATGAATACCAGCCTGAGGATTTTCAGGAACTTGCTTATATGAAGGGTGTGGGAAAATCAACAATCCGTGCGCTTTCCTATCTCGCAGAGTTAGTTTATGGAGACGAGCCATCATTCCGTGATCCTGTTAAATTCTCATTTGCAGTTGGGGGAAAAGACGGTGTTCCCAAACCAATTAACAGGAATGACTATGATATTGCAATTTCATTTTTTAAGGAACTTCTCGGACAGACAAGAATAGGTGACATGAGCCTCGAGTCCATAGCTGCAAAGCTTTCCCGTTCCAGTTTTCAGAGAACTTCATGAATTAAACCTTCTGTATTCCTGTGAAAGATTAAACTTTTCTGAAAATAGAGGTGTTTCAAAACGCTTAAATATATTCTTGGGCTCCAATAAGGGCTGTGCTGAATGCAGAAAACCTCTGAAGACAGATTTGATGTCACTGATTTTCTTCCCTTCCTCGATCCTCTGATAAGGAAATGGTTCAACTCCAGATACGAGGGGCTGACAGAGCCTCAGAGGAAGGCTATACCTCTTATCCATAACAGGGAGAATGTCCTTGTTTCCAGCCCTACCGGAACTGGCAAAACGCTGACTGGTTTCCTTTCAGTAATAAATGAGCTATTTATCCTTTCAAGAGAGGGGCGGCTTGAGGACAGGATTTACTGTCTGTATGTCAGTCCGCTTAAGGCCCTTGCTAATGATATAAACAAGAATCTTGACCAGCCCCTGTCAGAGATCAGGGATGTGGCCCTGAGTGAAGGCCTGGATTTTCCACAGATAAGGGCAGCGGTGAGGACGGGTGACACACCACAGAATGAAAGGGCGAAGATGCTGAGAAAGCCCCCTCATATTCTCATCACAACACCGGAATCCTTTTCGCTTGCCCTCTCTGCACCAAAGTTCAGGGAAAAGCTCAAGGATCTGCGTTATGTCATAATAGATGAAATTCATGAGATATCATCCACCAAGCGAGGGGCGCTGCTTTCGCTGAATCTCGAAAGGCTATCGAAGGAGAACAGCGACTTCATAAGAATAGGGCTTTCTGCAACCCAGGCACCAATAGAAACCATAGCTTCCTATCTCTGCGGCTTTGACGGTGAAAAGCCGAGAAGATGTTCCATTATTGAGGTAGATACAAAGAAGTACCTAGATCTGAGCACCATAACACCTGTGAATGATCTTACAAAATCCAGCTACGAGGTTGCAAATGACAGGATGTACGAGATCCTTGTAGATCTCATCAATTCTCACAATGCCACTATTATATTCACAAACACCAGAAGCGGAACTGAAAATGTGGCCATGCGGCTTAAGGCAAGAGGTGTTGAAAGTATTGAGGCCCACCATTCGTCTCTGGGAAAGGATACAAGGATTGAGGTGGAAAACAAGCTCAAGAACGGGGAACTTAAATGCGTAATAACTTCAACCTCTCTGGAACTGGGCATTGATGTTGGTTACATAGATCTTGTGGTGCAGATAGGCAGCCCAAAGTCCGTATCAAAAGGACTCCAGCGAATTGGACGATCAGGGCACGGAATCAACGATCTTTCAAAGGGGAGGTTTGTTGTCTTCGATCTTGACGATCTTGTTGAATGCGCAGTCCTGACAAGAGCAGCCTACGAAAGAAACATAGACCGTGTCCATGTGCCGCTGAATTCTCTTGATGTTCTTTCACAGGTTCTTGTTGGAATGTCCCTTGAGAAGGTATACAGGGATAGGGAGGCATTTGACCTGGTAAGGAACTCCTATAATTTTCATGATCTTTCATGGGACGATTTCATCTCCACACTGAGATACCTGGCAGGCAAAATTGAGGCAGGGGAGATATACTCAAAGATCTGGTACGACGAGGCCGAAGGCACATTCGGAAAGAGAAGGAGCACAAGGATGCTCTATTTCATGAACATTGGCACGATTCCGGAAGAGGCTGACTATAAGGTTATAAGTGACAAGGGCAGGCACCTTGGCCAGCTCAGTGACAAATTTGCCGAGCGACTGAAAAATGGCGACATTTTCGTTCTTGGCGCAAGAACTTACATGTATCTGAGAACAGTCCAGAACAGAATTTATGTTAAGGACGCAACAGGAATGAGGCCCACCGTCCCATCATGGTCAGGGGAAATGCTCCCAAGAAGCTACGATCTTGGCACAATGGTTGGGAAATTCAGGAGGGAGGTGCTGGAGAGGCTCCAGAAGAAGGAGGATGTGTCATCATGGCTCATTCAGAATTATCATGTTGATACACATGGCGCAAACAGCATCATTTCATACATTGAGGCACAGTCAAAGTTCGATCTTCCAACGGATTCCCACCTTCTTGTTGAGGGCTACGTTGACGAATCAAAAATATACAGCATGATATTCCACGTCCCTCTGGGCAGGAGAATCAACGACGCACTTTCCAGGGCTTATGCACAGGCCATATCGAAGAGGTTCGGGACAAACCTTCGTGTAACCATAACGGATGATGGGTTTATGCTGGGATCTGAGAAGAAGATTCCAATAAAGGAGGCAGTAAGAACGCTCTCATCAAGCAGCTTTGAAGATACAGTAAGAAGCTCCCTTGCCAACACTGAGGTTTTCAAGCAGCGTTTCAGGCACTGTGCAACCAGATCCCTGATGGTTCTGAGGAAATACAAGGGTTATGACATATCCATTGTGAGGCAGCAGCTTCGCAGTGACAAACTGCTCAAGACACTAAGCGAGATGAGAAATTTTCCCGTGATCAAAGAGACCTATCATGAGATCATGAATGAAATGATGGACGTCCCCATGGCCAGGAAATACATTGAAGATGTTGTGGAGAAAGGAAATTTTCATGTTATTGACTATTCCGGGGAGACTTCCCCATTCTCTTATGGCCTGATTCTATCGGGGGTTTCCGATATGGTACTGATGGAGGACAGGTCCCAGCTTCTCAGGGAACTCCAATCGAAGATACTTGATAAAATATACGGACCAGGGAAGATAAGTGTCCTCATTACAGACCAGAAGAAGGTGGATGAATATTTCAGGCTGAAGGTGCCAAGGATTTCCACAATAGATGATTACAGGGAATTTGCCAGGTATTTTCTTCTCTTCGATCCCTTCAAGAACCGTTTCAACTCACCTTTTCCATATGCGGAAACAGGTGTGACTGATTTAACCGAGGAGCTAATCGGTTCGGATGAGATCATCTCTGTCCATGTCAGAGGCACGCTATACACATCAGTTTATAATTACCCTATAGTCTGGTCTCTATTCCGGCATGATAGCAGAACAGATCAGATTCATGAGGATGTCCTTCATATCATTGAAGGAAAAACATTTGCAGAGATTAAGAAGGAATCGGATCTGGAGGAGCAGAAACTTCGAGAGATACTCTCAGACCTTGAATCCTCATTCCTGATCAGAAGAACAATTTCTCAGGGAAAGCAGGTTTTCATATCAAACCATCTATCCCCTGATCCGATTCCCTCAGATCAGGCGGCTGCAGAGGCCCTGAGGTTAGTCCTTGGAAGTTATGGCCCACTGACTTACGATGAAATTCAGATTCGACTGCCAGTAGGAGAGGAACTCCTGAAGAAAGGCCTTGATATCCTGACTTCAGGTGGAGAGGTTGTAAATGATTTCATCACACCGGTGTTTGCTAAACAGTACATGCTGAAAAGCGATCTTGAATCGATCCTTGGAGGAGGGAATGAGAACTCGGTCGAATCAAGGGTTACAGGTTTCATGGAGAAGGTTCCAGACACAGTTGCATATTTCGATAAATACGGATACTGTTATGGAAATGACAACCTTATTCCGAGAATAAATGAACTCAAGGAGGACGAACTCTTTGATCTCATAGCAAAAGGGAATGTCAGTTATGGAAGATTCATCAAGCACAGATTATGCTTCATTTCAGACTGGCTTGCAAGGTCTCTTCACTCATTGAGGATGGAGCCTCTGAAAGATGAGGAAAAGACAGTTCTCAACCTCATAGTAGGAGGTGTATCAGATGAATCTGATCTGTCAAAAAGATCCTCAATTGAGATAAAGATTGTCAGGCAGATAGTGAAAAACCTCGAGTTTCACGTTATGGTAAGGCGCTCTCAGGAAAACAGCCTGATACCGTTCCTGGGTGAAGATCCTACGATCACGAAGGGAGAGGCGGTCTCAATCCTGGTTGAGAAATTTGGGCCAATTTCCAGAAGGGAGCTGATGAACAATTTCTGGTTCTACGCTGACGCACCTCTGAAGGAGGCAGGACTGAAGGGCGTAGTGATTCGTGGCGATCTGTATTACGGTTTCAAAGACGGGGGCAGGACAAGCAATACTGCAGGAATTTTAAGCGTGCTTGATCCAGTTGAGCTCTATCTGGGAAAGAAGTACTTCAGGGAAATCTCCTACAACAGGATATTCATTGTTAACGGAAGGGAGGAAGGGTCATTGAACATACAGAACAGGAACGGGATTATATGGGTCACACAGGTCTCAGTCCCGGCCAGGCTTTCAGCTATGCTTCTGGGAGAGCTGAGGCATCTCTCTGCGAGATTAGGAAATATGCCACTCTGTATAGAAAGCCCGCCATCTGGATTCGGCGAGGCAGATACTGAAGGGTTCAGCCAGGCTGAGAATTTCCTAGTTTCTGATGATCTGAACATATCACCTTTTAGCATGGAGGACCTGTTTGCATATGCTTCTGAAATGCATCTGAGCTCAGACCAGAATGCTGTGTATGAAAATGTAAAGAAGGAAATACTGGGATTCAGGAATGAGGTGGAAGCATCATATGCAGGTCTCAGGAATGTCATATTCCGCGGCTATTTTCAGTCCAGGTTGCTTTTCCAGTTTAACGGCCCTTTTACGGCACAGGCTCTTGGAACAATGGAGGCCATCTCACTTTACAGGGCAATAAGAAATGGTTCCATAAATTCGGATGATCAGAGGATAATCCATGCCATAATAGACATGGCTGGAGCTACCGAACAGCAGATCAGAGGAAGTATAGGCAGATCCGTATCCGATCTGAAGCACAGTCTTGGGAGGTTGTTCGAGAAATGCATTGTTGCCAAGGATTTTGAAAGGCGCTATGTTTTCGTTCCTGAAAGATATTCCAGGGATGAGGCATTGCAGACACTCCTCTCTTTTCTCCTTGAGAGGATGGGATTCTTTGATTTTGCAATTCTCAAGAACCTCCTTGGTGAGTCATACAATTCAGACGTTGAGAAAATAGCAGAAGTTCTTGTTAAATCTGGACAGGCAATGAAATGCATCCTTCCGGAACATCAGAAAATCATATTCCTGAAAAAAGGCATAAAGAAAACCAGGCACAGAGGTCATGCTTCAAGGATTGTAGCTCCAAAAGATATTTTATCCCTCTATTTTTCGGATCTGATCAAAAGGGAAGCAGGAACACTTAATTCCTATGTTCTTGTTGAAGAAGGCGTTATACTGGCCTCTCTCAACGCCAGAAGGAATATTAAAAAATTGAAAGCATCCCATTTCAACGGAACGGATGAGGGGAGGGAAAAACTTGTTTCCGAACTGAATTCTCTGGGTTTTGCGGTTTCCTTCAACTGATCTTCTTTTACCGAAAGTGTCCCATGTTATCAGCGGGAAAGATTAATATCAATTCTACCTGATCCCCGCTGGAATGAGCAACTTTACCATCTATGCCTCTTCGCTTTCTATGGTGGTATCAGCGTTTCTTCTTGTGATTGCTTCAAGAGCGCTTATCAGGGTTCATTCAAGGATATTTGGTGCGTTGATTGCTGTATTTGTTGTTATACTGGTGGAGTCAGTGCTTGCACTGGTTTCACTATTTGATCTGGTATCATTTCCATTCTCTCTGGATGAAATGCTTGTTTTCGGAAACATCATTGTTCTGATCGTTTTCTATGCAGGGGTGCTGGGGAGAAACTACACGTTTGCTCATTCTGGATAAAATTAAGCTTAATCCCGGGATACACTTCCGGGAACTTCAGCGATCAGTGAGCTGCGCCACTGGACAGCTTCAGTACCATCTATACAGGATGGAAACATCGGGCGACATATACTCCAGGAAGGATGGCAGAACCGTCCGCTACTTTCCATCCTCCGGACCAAGCTTCAGGGAGCGTGAGATAATATACTCACTGAGGAGCCGTGAGCGTTCAAGAATTATTTTTCTCCTTCTGGATCGCAAGTCCCTTCCAAAAGATATTGTATTGAAGGTCAGGAAATCAAGGGCTGAGGAATGCAGAGAAGCACTTGGCGAACTTATGAAAGCAGGAATAGTTGAGGAAAAGGACGGAATCATTTCACTTGTAAACTCTGGTGAAATAATATCAGTCCTGAAGACGTACAGGGAGAGCTTCATAGATTCAATTACTGCAAACCTAATATCTCTTCTTGAGTGATCGTTTGCCAACCGCATAAGACCCGTATGCAACTCCAAGCAGCAGGGCCCCTGTTCCGGCCCCTTCGAGAAGTATCTTTATGTGTGCCTCTAGGAAAAGTTCTGATTCTCTGATAACCTTTGCAGATATAGGGCTATTGAGGAAATTGAACTCCGGGCTTGCAAGGTATGGATCCTGTGTCAGGTTTGTTATTCCGTTGGTGAAATTATATCTGAATACAAGAAGTGAAAATGGTCCAGCATAAGTATGCAAAACAGACAGGGTCTTATTCTGGCCGTTGACAGTGTAATTATTCGTCCACCAGTATGAGGCGTAGTCCTTCCCGGATGAGAGGACCAGTCCAGTTTCACTGCCATTTTTTACCATCTGCTCGTTCCCATGATTGAAATAGCCAAACTTTCCGTTTGAGCCAAGGATCTGGAAAAGTCCAATAATGCCCCCTCCATGTATCGAACTGGAAGTTATCACAAATGAAACCCTAAATGCACCGTATCTGCTTCCATTTGTTTCATTCAGGCCAAATATATGGGTTCTGGCCAGGCCGTTTACCATAATCGTGACATTTGCTCTACTGTGCACACCACCATGGTAGCCCCTGAAAAATGGTGCTGTCTGGGCAGATGCTGAGTTTGTGCCAAGGAGCCTTGACATTAGCAGCCGGGCCCTGAAATTTTCCACAGGAAAGAAATTCACCTCACCGCTGTATGAATAATTAATGCTCCCCTTTACCGGGTGTTCCCACCTCACATTTCTGAGGCCTGCAGAATAGTATGAACCGTTCTGGTAAAGGGCGATCTGAACAAATGAGAGGTTCAGGCTTCCATTTGAGTCCTTTAGATAGATTTCAGGCACATCAGAGATGAAATATGCATAAGAATGGTGTGGGTCCATATGTCCCCCAACATATGCACCTGGGACAACCATAAGGGACGCCAATACAATAGCAAGCAGGACCTTCAACGATCATACAAGCGGTATATGGAATAATAATTTTTGGTACAAAATGTGCATTATGCTTATTATCAAAAAAATTCTGTTGATTTAAGGGTTGAATCAGGCAAATTCTTCCTGAAGTTCTATCATGACCAGGTTCAGGACTTCTTCAAACGTTTTGCCTGTATACTCCCTGAGACCTCCCATTTCTGTTCTCAATTTTGCCACATAAGTGTCTTCATCCTGGTCAAATTCTATATTGCAAATTAATTCCTGCATGAAAGTAAACCCAAATCTGTAATAAACTGTCATTAAAAATCTTTCCTCAGGCATGCCCCTCCCCCCATCTGAGAGAGGTGCATGTTGAAGTGAGAAAATTATCTGCATTGATTCAGCTTTTATGCAGGCAGAAAAGTGGACACCTGTCAACGTTTTAGTATTACAGGGAAATATGGAATTGTTAGGATTGCATCTCATGAGAGGTATATGCAGGGGGCCCACAGATGGGCCATTTTGATCTTGAATTGGTGCTGCTCCTTATAATGGGGGGCATGGCACTTTCAATGGGCTACACAATAATGCTCTCTTCATCCTCAAAAAATATACTGCAGCGGCTCGTAGTATACATAATCCTTGCAATGATGAACAGCATGCTCCTGGCCCCGTTTATCTATCTTGCATTTCCCGGGCTCATTTCAATTGACAGGGCTGTGGAACTGGCACTTCTGATAATGGTTGTCGAAATAGCGCCATTTCTCATATCATTCACAAATTCAATGTTCAGGAACTCTGATGTGAATCGGGGGAAATTCCTTCTTATATTTCTGGCATTTTTTGTCATTTTTGATGAAATTCTTATGAGCATGGATTTCAACATAATAATATCCGGTACAAGTTACATCAATATTCTGCATTCAGATCCCGTTAGAGGTGTATTCCAGTCTATCTCATCATACTGGTTCGTATTCCCAATGTCTATTGAAATGTTCTTCAGCGTATTCCTGATGAGAAAGTCATTCAATAAAGCCTCTCTGATTATCCTGGCCACTCAGGCTGCAATAATGCTCTTTGCACCAACTGCAATAAACAATGGAATCTGGGCCTATGCTGCTGTCTTCATATCAGGATTCATCATGACAGGGTTGTTCGTCTTCTTTTTTGAGCATCTCTACCGTGTGCAGGGTATAAGGGGAAGAATGGCCGATTATATCATCATGCTTCTGTTTGCATATACAATAATGATGTGTGGGGTATTCCTCTGGCAGATATATTCCAGCTATATTGTGTTCAGCTCTGGCATGATAATCGATATGGTAGTCTATATCCGAGCTGCAGGTGACAGCGGGTACCTGAATTCAGGGAAGAAAGTGTACTGGCTGGCCAACAGGAACTGGTCATTTTTGTTTCTGGCAATGGTTTTCAGTGCCGAGTTCTTCATGGGGGCTGCGTTTGATGCTCAATATTATGGGGCCAGCAATCTTGTATCCACACTGGGGCTGGTTTCCATAGGTGGCGGAATCACTGGAGTGATTTCCTCATCAATTTACGATTTTTTCAGGCTTTTCGCCGATATAAGCCTATCCGCGTGGTTTTACATCATGATGGGTATAGAAATGGGGTCCCTTGTCCTTTTCAAGATAAGAAAGACAAGAGACATGGAAACCAAGATAAGGCTTTCTTTTATGCTTCTTGCATACGCTGTTTACTCTATAATTATCCCTTCATTCGTTGTTTCAAATGTGTCAGTGGTTCCATTTGTAGGATGGACAATGGGCATAGGATCTGGCGGTGGCCTGGCGCCTGCTCTGATCATACCAATGGTATTGACTTACGTTATAAGCGGCATATTATCCCTATTGTTCGGCTCCAGGCAGTTATGCTCAACATTCTGCACCGCTCCGGTAATGTATCAGGGTACGTTCTATGATTCAATGAAAGGATTCAACAAATCCTCGGGCAAGGCAAAATCGCTGACAATGAATGATCATGCCGGTAGAATGACATACAGAGTAGTTTCTAACACAATATATGCAATGATCATAATTACGGGAATTATATCATGGCTTGACTACAATCATTATCTTAACATCACCATCTACGGCACTGATCCTCTATACATGCTCTACCTGTTTCTTTTTGGATTCCTGTGGTATGCGGTCTTCATAACCATGCCATACGTGGGCTCATATGGATGCATTAACACTGGATACTGCCACTGGGGAAATTTCAACAGGTTCATATCAAGGTTCGGTTTCTTCAGGCTTAAAGTCAGGGACCCCATTCAGTGCGTGAACTGCAAAACCAAAGACTGCACACTTGCCTGCCCCGTTGGGAACTACGGCCAGGCAGGTTCATTTATCGAAAAGGGTGAATACAGGGACTCAAGGTGTGTAGGGATAGGGGACTGCGTTAACGCCTGCCCGTACGAGAACATATTCTATTATGATGTCAGGCACTTCATAAAGGAGAGAATGAAAAAAGGGTCCTCATAGTGTGGCTGTGCTGGACACTTCATTGCTTTTTATGTTTCCGTCAGTAAACCATCCCAGTACAACCAGGAAATAGAAGAACATTGAGAGGACCATAGAGATAGCAAAGATTAGCCAGCTAATTCCAAATGGGCGCGTTACAAATATTGGTTCTGCAAGACCCACCGCCGATATCACAACTATGAAAATAAACCAGGAAACAAGGTTCCTACCATGCTGTCCAATACTTGAACGGTTCCTGTATACGTAACTGAATATAATGTAAATAGCAAGAAGCATGAGAACAGAGTAGACAATTAGCAGAGGAGTTATGGGCCCTGAACTTCCAAGAAGGGCTGGATCAGCTATTTGCATCAGCAGTATGGCAAGCAAAATTCTTCTATCCAGGCCGTTTCCAGTGAATGTAAAAATGAAGAATAGCATCTCTGCAATCATTGGGGCCAGGAATATGAAATTGGTAATACTAAGCCCAAAAAAATCAGGGATTTGCAAGGTACTTGATAAACCATTAGTATAATAGGCAAGAATCCTCAGGAAAAGTGCCATAGACACCTCGTTCCATACAAGCACAAGAGCCATACCAAGGGCCCTGTTTTTAGACAGGATTGTAATTCGTGTCTTGATTCCTGTCAGGAAAATATAGACGAGGGCAATAGACATGAAGAGCATTGCTATGTTAAAGGCTAGGATTGAACCGAAAAATCCCCCTCCACTTACGCTGTAATAAAGTAATGCATCGAACATTCCACCCATCATATCCAGGCTGAGCAGTGATATAGCCAGGACCTTGATGGTGAAGTCTCCTGTGTGGGATCTCATGTACCGAATAACCCATATTATAAATGCGGTCATCAGGACCTCGGTGAGAATTACCCAGGGGGTGTTGAGCACAGAGAGAAATTACTTCATACTATTA
Source organism: Thermoplasmatales archaeon UBA447 (assembly GCA_002503205.1). Taxonomy (GTDB): domain Archaea; phylum Thermoplasmatota; class Thermoplasmata; order Thermoplasmatales; family Thermoplasmataceae; genus UBA447. The sequence goes on from DARE01000014.1 coordinate 27,719, forward strand.
GATGTTTTAAGCAAAGTAGAGTGAGTTTTTCAATATATTCCAATTAATTAAAAGCTCTGGAGGAAATCTAAAACCACATAGATCAGTATTGCGTGGAAATGTTCATTGCCAAAATTCATCGAAAACTGACATTCCCGGTGTTTGGATGTGTTACAATATCCTCTTCAAAGCCCCTGCTGGTGATATACATACATGAAAGATGTTACTTTGAACTCTACCGGGTAACATCTATCAGTATTCTTCCAATTGCCCTTCTGTTCTGCATGTCGTCGTATGCACTGTTAACTTCCTCCAAAGAGATCGTTTTCTCGCTGTATGCGTGGATCTTTCCCTTTGAAGTCATGTCAAGTGCAGTCTCCACATCTTTTCTTGTTGAACTTATGCTTCCTGATATGGAGTTTCCCTTCATAATTATGAGTCCAAGAGGCAGCTGGACAGATTCGGGATTAACATTCCCAACAACCACCATCCTCCCTCCGCTTCTCAAGCTTCTTAAGGTCCGCTCAAAGGTTGGCAAACCTACAGCCTCAAGAGCCAGATGAACTCCATCATTGAATTTTGATTTTATTTCTCTGTCAAAATTCTCTGATGTTATCACCTCATCAGCTCCAAGCCTGTGAAGAGCTTCAGCTTTCCATGGGGATGATGTCTTTGCAATCACATATCCACCAAGTGCCTTTGCTATCTGAATAGCATGAACCCCAACACCTCCGCCAGCTCCTGAGATCAGAATCCTCTGCCCTTCTTTCAGGCCTCCAACTCTCCCTATGGCATTATAGAGCATTCCTGTTACGCACGCAGACAGAGTCGCATCCGCATCCTTCACCCCATCCGGAACAGGAACAATCGATCTTGAATTAACAATTACCCTTTCACCATATGCCCCATTTCTTGTTTCCCCATATGCTTCCTTATGTGGGCAGAGGTTCTCTTCACCTCTGAGGCAGAATTCGCATTTGCCGCATGGAGCATAAATCAGGCTTGCAACCCTCTGTCCGATTCTGAACCCCTCCACTTTTTCTCCCATTGCCTCTATCACTCCTGATATCTCGTGACCGGGAATGATTGGAATCTTCACTCTGGGCAAAAAGCCGTCCTTTGTGAGAATGTCCCTGAAACAGATCCCCGTAAGTGTCTGCTTCAGTACAACCTCATCATTATTTGGCTCCCTCAGTGGCATATCTCTGATGACGAGTGGTTCCTTGATTGCATTGAGAACTGCAGCCTTCATGATCTATGATGGCATTCTTGGATAAATAAAAAACCCAGAGACCTATCGGCATTCAACTCATTACTGGATAGTAAATATAGAAAAAGGGAATAATAGTCTTTTTCTCTTCACACTGGGTTCATATCCGCTCATCATGACATGATTAATTCAATGAGGCCACTGCATGTGTATATTTGACCTGCCACTCTTCCTTGAGAAAACACCCCAATAAAGCATGAACACCAAATACACAATTAACGATATGAGAAATCCAATTTCCAGAATAATCGGGCTACTACTCCTTAATGTGGCAAAATAGAGCCCAAGAATGGAAACTATCAGGGTTATGGTTGCTGCAGCGGTTCCGATGAGGAATACTGAAAATGACCCATCAGTAATCAGTGGCAAACCTTCCACCTCTCCCTTGTTCAGATGAAAACTCTGCTTTGTATGGCAAGATGGGCAGACAAATATCCAGTCTGGCCCAACCCGTATAGCACTAACTGAGCCCCATTTTGAATGCCTAAAATTAAATTTCGCTCTGCAATTGGGGCATTCAGTGTGTGAGGTTACCCATGACTTGTGTGGCTTGTCCATAAAATTTTAATGATCATTATTTATTTAATTTTATTCATGATATCAGCGTGTCTCGCCTGAACAGTATTTCTTTTATATTTTCATTTCAGTGAGAAAAACAGATCTGCAATCAAATCGGCTTTCCAAAGTGCCTGTATGACACAGCTACTTTCCTGGGTATCTGCCTTATCGGAAGCAGATTTTCTGCATTGATTGAGATGTTTTCTAAATTATGTATCCCAGGTCAATGTTAGATAACCCGGCATCTCAATTAAATAATGAAATGGACTTAATAGAACATTATGTCCAACTGTTTTCTATATGTTGTCCAGATTAGCTTTTGTCTGTAATGATCTAATTATAGTTCATGCTATTATCAGGAATATGTTCAGCCTGCGTTACTCCAGAATGTCGGCCCTTAAAGAAATCGGAATCAGTGGCCTTGAGACTCTCCAGAAGTCAACAATTTCAATCATTGGAATGGGGGCCACAGGCTCCTCAGCAGCGGAACTTTTTGCCAGAAATGGTGCTGGGAAAATCAAGATAGCGGACCCAGACACGGTGGACATATCGAACTTGCACAGACAGGTCCTCTACTCTGAGGAAGATGTTGGGAATCTAAAGGTCGAATCTGCAAAGAGGAAGTTGTCTGCGATCAATAATAGCCTGGCTGTAGAAACCAACGCAGGAAAAATAGATAATACAAATGTGGATAGATTCTGCTCTGGATCCTCCATTATAATTGATGGTACTGACAACATGGAATCCAGAAGGGTGCTTAATAAATACTCTACCAGATCTGGAATACCATGGGTTTTCACGTCTGCAATAGGAACTGCCGGCCAGATTAAACTGATAGTTCCGGGCAGATCTGCCTGTCTTCAATGCATGGGGATCAGGTTTGATACGCCGGATATGAGGTGTGAGGATGTTGGAGTTCTTGCTTCTGCGCCTCACATGGTAGGAAGTATTGCCTGGACACTGGCTATCCGTTACCTCATCAGGGGTGAGCTGAAGGATGAAATTATTTATCTGGATGCCTCGCTTCCTGAGATCGTGCACATTAAAACACAGAGAGACATAGCATGTGAAGTGTGCGGTAATGTTTCATGAAGATAGATGGCGTAATTTTTGATCTGGATGGCACTCTTCTGAATTCAAGGGAACTCAGGATAGATGCATGGCTCAATGCCTTTGCAGATTTTGGCATCAAGGTGAGCAGAGAAGAGATCGGGCCGCTTTTAGGGTTACCTGGAGTGGATCTTGCTGGCCTTTATTCCAGCAGGGCCTTTGAAATAGAGGAGGCAGAGGAGAGATATTTCCGGAGCCATATAAGCGAACTGAAATTCTATCCGGATGTGGAAGCCACAATCGATGCGATTAAGAAATCAGGGATAAAGACCTCCATCGTTACATCCTCAAGAAGAAGCTTTGTGGACATTATGGGTATCCACTTCTCTCCCGTTGTGACTATAGACGATGTTACAGTAGGCAAACCTGATCCAGAAGGTTACATGAAAGCAATTGGGATCATGGGGCTTTCAGATCCACACAGGGTAATGGTCGTTGGAGATGCAATCAGTGATATGAGGCCGGCCAATGATGTTGGTGCAATAAGTGTATTCATCAGGCACGGTTCAGATACAGAATGCACGATATGCAACTATTACATTGATGAGGTCTCAGAGTGCCTTAGGGTCATATCTGAAATTGAAAAAGTTGGTAATTCTAAGGGAAATAAACCCTGACAGGCATTATTCTCTCATAAGAAGCATTTTTCGAACTTTGGCTACATTCCGAAAACTCAAGTTTTCCGGAGGTTTCACGGTAGTGTAGATCTCTCCAACCTCACCTGAGGCAAGTTGCCTGAAAGCCTCCTCAGCAGGCAACCTGAGACCTGTTGAATTTTTGATTCGTTCAGAAAGTTCAGCAATAACGCCATTTCCCGAATGAATATTCCAGGGTGAAAGTTCCTCAGTTACTGCAGTAAGTGCTGCCATGTTTTTTTCAGTCTTCTTTTTGGAAACTGAAAATACTGGCCTGTATGATATTTCATTAGAGGAAAATTGTACTTTCTTTCTTAAATCAGTCAATAGTTCTGTCAAATAAGCATCATCAACATCAATGGCAATTCCATCGACGGAGCCATTGTTGAAAGCAGAAATGGCATCTTCCTGTGCCAGCCTTCTATAGTTATATTCAATACTCCTTGCCCTGAGCCAATCTGAGGCATCCCTGTCAATGATTCCAGAGATGACCTTTCCTGCTGAACTGGTTCTACCTGTAAATCTGAAAATATCAACACTTTCTCCTTCCTGTAGCTCAGTGTTTCTTGGGGGAATTATGATATATCCATCTGTGTCAAGAAACCGGCTTACTGAACCTGACAGGCCCTTCACCGGATACACACGTGCCTCACTACCTATTCCCAAGATCTTCACGGGAATTAGATTGGTTTTTCTGCTGTCCACACGGATACTAATTCCAATTTTTCCCATCTGATTATGGTCTACGCCATCAGATGAAACGATTGAAAGAATTGGAGACATGAATATGGATAAGAGCACCATGAGGGCAGATACAGGGAAACCAGGAAGCCCAATTATGAAGTGGCAATCATGCTGGCCAAACGCTGTGGGCATTCCGGGCTTGATCATAACCCCATGGAACAGCATACCGGGGTTAAGTTCCGATATAATTCTGTAAACATAGTCATATTCTCCGGCAGAGCTCCCTCCTGATACAATTACTATGTGATATTCCCTTAAATAATCTCTCAGCTTTCCATCTATAAGTGCTCTGTCATCATCCAGCGTACCAAGGTAATCGGCACTTATTCCGCTATATGAGTTCAGAATTGCCTGAATGGTGGGGCCATTTGAGTCAAATATTTTCGGCTCCTTATAGGGGGTGCCAGGCATAATCAGTTCACTACCAGTTGAAACTATGCCGATTTTAAGCATCTCTTTTACTGGGACGTATTGAATTCCAAGGGCATTCATTACTGCGATGTGTGGTATATCTATAACTGTGCCTGCTTTAAGAATTAATTCTCCATTTATGAGATCCCCACCTCTGTGTGCAATATTCTCGCCCTGTTTTACCTCCCTGAATATTTTTACGTTACCATCTTCGAGTGCAGTATTTTCAACCATTACAACCGAGTCGGCCCCTATTGGGATCTTTGCACCTGTCGATATTCTAAGGGCAGAAAATGGTGACCTTAAAGATGGAGGATTTTCACCTATTCTGGATTCCCCGCTTAATTTGAGTATCACAGGATTATGGTCAGAAGCACCCTCTGTATCCGATGCTCGTACTGCAAACCCATCCATTGTTGATCTGTTGAATGGGGGGTTATCCATGTTTGAGAAAACATCCTCAGAAATGATCCTTCCTAGGGATTCTTCTGTTTTTATCCTCTCTGTTCCAAGTCTGATGTGAAGTTTTTCCCTTACCCTAAGGCATGCCTCCTGAAATCCAATTGGTTCCATCTATACCTCCCATCCGTTCAATTTTACAGGAAAAATTTCTCCCTCCTTTACAGAATTTATTTCCGGTTTGAACTGAATAACTCCGTCAGATTCAAGGAGTGAAAAGATACCGGAGCTCTTTACAGCTTCAAAGTATGTGCCATCCTTTCCAGTTAAGATCTTCACTCTTCTCAGTGTTGTGGAATTCTTTTTCAGTTCTATATTTTGTGAGGCCTTTGCGTAGATAGTTTTCCTGACCGCATGGATTCCAAGGCATTTCTGAACGTATACCTCAAACAGGGTTTCAAAAGAAGTCAGGCCAGGGCCCGGCAATCCAGATATGGAGAATACAGGTTTCCTTCCTGATTCATAGAGGGTGATCGTCCTTCCCGGCCTCATATTTATGCCAGAGAAAATGGTCTTTCCAAATTCCATCATGGCTTCCGGAACTAGATCCTTCATCCCCAGTGATGTTCCACCGGTAACGACAACAATGTCAGAAAACGAGATCTCTTTCTCAATCTTTGACCTGATACATTCAGGATCATCCGGGCAAACTCCTGCTGCTTTGAAATTGAGCCATCTTCTGCTGAAATAATCAACAATGAGTCTCTGGCTGGAGTTGGCAATATGCCTTTCGCTGCCTTCAATAAGTTCATCTCCTGTTGATATGACAGATACATTGAGTGGGTCAAGCACATCAATTTCAGATACGCCGGATGAGATGCATGCTCCGATTCTGAAAGAATTGAGAAGGTCTCCAGGCATTGCAATCTGAAGGCCTGCCTTAATATCTTCTCCCTTTGTTCTCACGTTCTTTCCACTATCTGTCTTTCTGTTGATCCTGATAATGTCGCCATGCCTGGTTACGTCTTCAGCCATGATTACGGAATCACATTCATCCGGAATAGGCGCTCCAGTGTAAATTTCGCAACATGTACCTGATGGCACAGTTCCTGCAAATCCCTTTCCAGCTTCAGAGATTCCTGTCACCGGAAAATCTCGGGCTTCACCCTCCAGGATATCGTAGGTGTCTCGTGCTCTTATTGCATACCCATCAACAGCGCTTACTGACTGTTCCGGGACATCTATTGCTGCCAGTACCTTTTGGCTGGCAATTAGTCCAGAACAGTCTGCACTCTTTCTCAATGTGTGCCCAGGCCTCTTCCAATCAATTGAGGCCATCCTGGAAATTGCTTCTTCCAGTGAAATGGAATCAGCAAAACCTGACATCCTCTTCCTTCCAGGTGTCACGCTCATCTCCTTGATTCATGAAGAATGTGGTCTATCTCCTTCAGGATTATCCCCTTAACTCCCAGGGAGGCGCCGGAAGGTGATCCAGGGAGGCAGAATACTGGTTTTCTGTTTACAAGAAATGCTGAAGAGTTCGACATTATTGCCGAGGTGCCAATCTGCTGGTAAGAAAGAAGCGCAAAAAGTGTGCTGAAAGAGTGTATCTCCTTTTCAGCAATGCTTCTGACAGTTTCAATAGTGACATCATGGGAAGTTATTCCTGTCCCGCCAGAGATAATGAGGCAGTCTGACTGCCTCAAAGCGGTTTCCACTGCATCCTTTATTGCATCTGGATCGTCTTTCACTACCTCGTAATAGGTTACATCATGCCCCGCCTCCCTGAGAGCGGAGTTAATTTCCTGGCCGGAGGTGTCATTATCCTTGTTTCTTGTGCTGCTGCAGACAATTACTGAGAATTTGGCCTTGAGGTTCTCTATCCTGTGATCATGCATCCCCCTTCACCTTCAGTTCCACTTTGATATCCTTTATTAGCGTGGAGGGGTAATTTCCAGTTTCATCCTTCTCAAGATATTTCACCATGTCCCATACCGTGAGCAAACCGGCTGACACTGCAGATAGGGCGTCCATCTCCACTCCGGTTTTCCATCCAGCTGAAACCTCACAGGCCAGGCTGAATCCATCATCCTTCACTTCTGAGAAAACGTTAACACTCTCCAATGGGATCTGGTGGCAGTAGGGAAGGCGCATCCAAGCCTCCTTTGCTCCAAGGATTGCGGCGATTTTTGCAGATTCAAACACATCACCTTTCTTGACTGTCCCGTTTTTTATCTGCATAAGGGTGTCCTGTTTGAGGGCTATGAACCCTGAGGCCCTGGCATATCTCCTTACTATATCTTTGCTGGAGATGTCTATCATGATAAACCCTATAGCCTTACAAGATATAGAGATTCTCAGATGTCAGAAGCCAGAAGGATGGTAGTGATTCCAGTGAAGATGTCAGAGCGTCTTCCCTTCAAGCACTTTCTCACCCTTGGCGGCGTATCACTCGTGGAAATAGCAATTAGTAAGGCAAAAAAATTCGGAAATCCTGCAGTTCTGTCCAGAATACCGCTTCCAGTTCCTTTTACCATGGATAGAAGCAGTAATATTTTGGATCTGATGAATAGTTTATGCAAAGAGGGGCAATCATTTATTCTCATGGCACCAGATATGCCGTTCATAACTGACTCCGATATTGCCCTTCTACTGGAAGAATCTGGAGGGGATACTCTGATACCCATCACTCCAGATGGAATAATGGAACCACTTTTTGCTTTCTATTCAGGTAGGATGCACTTTGAGGGAAACCTGTTCTCTGCACTGAAAGATGCCCATGCCAGGACGATATGCACAAAGAAATTTTCCGAGCTGGCCTTTTTCAACATCAATACCCCTGAGGATTACTCGGAGGCTGTCCGCTTGCATCAAAGGCGACAGCAGAAACTAATCTAGTCACGCCAGGTCGCTTCCCCGGTGACAGCAATATCCTTTTTCCAGATTGGCGTTTCAATTTTTATCCGATCTATTATGAATTTGCATGCTGAAAATGCCTCTTCACGGTGTTCTGATGAAACAGAAACAATTACTGAATCTTCAGTAAGATCTATGTTACCGATCCTGTGAATTATTGAATAGTCGATAATCCCGAATCTTTCCTTCGCTTCATCTGCTATCTGTTTTATTGATTTTACAGCCATCTCCCTGTATGCTTCATAGTAAAGCCTGGTAACCTCTATATCCCCTGAAAATCTTCTGACTGTACCCTGGAAAGTCACAATTGCTCCCGCCTCAGGGGTTCTCAGAGATTCTATGGTGTCAGCAACTTCGATCTTTTCCTTCTGAACACTTATCTTCATTCAGCATCCACCGCTTACCATTGGAAATACTGCCACCTCATCATTTTCCCTGAGTTCCTGGTCCCCGTTGATGTAGTTCTGGTTCAGGGCAAAGAAAATCTGCCTTCTTCCCTGCCATATTGAAGGCTTATCTTTCTTCAGTATCTCCTTCAGGTCAGAGAAATGGCTTCCCTGCGGGATGTCGAGCACTAATCCCTCTATTCCTGCATCATCCTTCACTGACCCAAAAAACCTGACCTGAATCTTCAATTTCATCCTCCTTTTTCCAGTATGGCTCTCTTTTCTTAACAGAATTAAGGAACAGGTCATCAAGTTTCTTGTCATCTTCATTTTTTCTTATGTGAGAGAGAATGTTATCATAATTGTCACCCCTCATCAGGCATGGCTTGAGATAACCTGTGGATGTGACCCTCAACCTGGTGCAGTTGTTGCAGAATTCTGCATTTCTCATTGGTTTGACAAATTCAACAACTGCTTCTCCAGACTCAGAGGGAACATGGTATCTTGGCCTCCTGTGCAGATCGTTGAATTCAACACTTGATGCTACCCTGCTCAATCTCTCCTCTATAGGATCCAGCTTAACGTGATATTTTTTGAATTCCTCAGAGTTCTCCATTTCCCGTGTTGTCTCAAATTCAATGAGCTGAAGAATGAACTTCTCTCTCGCTGAAAGTTCTATCATCAGAGGTATCTGGTCCACGTTCACGTCCTTCAGGACAACGAAGTTGATCTTTATTGGATCGAAACCGGCCTCCTTTGCTGCCCGGATACCATCCATTACCTGATCAATTGAATCTGTTCCAGTAATGAACTGAAACCTTTCGCGGTCTATTGAGTGAAGAGAGATGTTGACTCTATCCAGGCCTGCTTCCTTGAGTTCTTTTGACATCCTTTTGAGCATTATCCCATTCGTGGTCATGGATATATTTCCAGTAATGTGCTTTCTTGTTCTCCTGATAATTTCAAGTATGTCCGGTCTGAGAGTGGGTTCACCTCCGGTGAATTTAACCTTGTTCACACCCCATCTCTTTGCTGTGGCCACAATTCTTTCAATTTCAGCAGGAGTCATTGTTTCCGAGTGGACACCTGTGCCTTCCATATGACAGAAGAAGCAACCGAAATTGCATACTGTGTTGACCTGAATTCGAAGGCTATGAACTGGCCTTCCATAATTGTCCACTGCCTGAGGCATGATCAATCAATGTCTATCGGTTAATTAAGTGTTTTGAATGGTAATCCTGCGATGGTTGGAATTCCATCGATGCAAGAAAAGATTAAATCCATGAGTCCATGATACAATATGCCCAGGTTATCTCAGGAATTATTCGGCTGGTTAATGAAATCAGCTATGTTTTCGCTCGTGGCATATGGTATTTATTTCCTTGCTATTTCTCTTCTAAGCACACATTCATTCTTTCTAAATTTCGCACAACATCCTATTCTTTACCCGTATGTTCCAAGGTCTGATAATGTAGGTCTATTCTTCGTCCCTTTTATCCCTGTATTCACAGTAGCATTCTTTTTCTCACTAATTTATGGAATCGGGATCATAACTTCTTCCGGAAAATTATTCTCCCCCGGAAAGGTCCTCTTATTCTCATTTCTAATGTCAGCAATCACAACGATTGTCAGTGTGGGTTTAGTATTTGGCTTTCTGGGATTCTCCGCTGGAAATATATTGTTCGGAATTCCTTTTCACTTCAGTAATTTGAGGATCACTGAGTTATTTTATACAACTATTTCCTATATTTTCTACCCTGCTAAACTGGTATACGATCTACTCTTCTGGTTCGCATTTTTCATCATTCTCTTTGTGGTCAAAGAATATTTAACGAGTGATATGAAGTCGAGTGGGAAGATTTCATCCTGAGTATTCATGCCTCTTTAACAACCTGATGGGTCAGTACCGATATCCTTATTCGGTCCGCCAATGCGATTGCTGTTAATCTTATAGCCGTAGAATTACTAACATTTCTTGACCATACTATATATCCTTGGATACCTATGTTATTATTTAAAAAGTTGAATGATAACATAGAAATAGATAATATTAAAAAGTATCTGTAAACAATATTCCGAAATGCTTATACGTAATTACATGTAACTAGGGCGTCTCATCTTTTAACAACTGACGATTTTCATTATCTCCCTGGGCTTATTTCCCATTTTGATGTTTGATATTATCATGAGATTGTATGCAATTGCCTTGAGGCCCATTGCAGTATCATATGATCTGTTCCTGACATACCAGATATTCTCTGCATTCATTATCTCTTCAAGTATTGAGAATGTCCTCTCTATCTCCCACCTGAGGGAATACAGAGAAGAATATTCCCTCCCGAGATCAATTCCGATCTTCCTGTTCATGGGCAGTCTTTCATGGATAATGCCCCTTCTTCTGTTTGTGTCAATTATGGGTAGAGAATGTGTATTCTCAAACACATAGTCATATATGTCAGATGTATCATATGCTGAGTCCCCTAAGATATAAGAGAAATTCCTTACGGAATCCACCATTTCATGTGATACACGTGAATCATGTATGTTTCCCTTCGTGATTATCCAGTCCATGATCAGGAGGGAATCTATATCCAGTGTCATATGGCACTTCCTGCCATATGTCCATCCCTTTGTTGTCTTGGACCATCCACTCTCAGGATCCTTGTAATTGCCCCATACCTTTCTCCTCATTGCAGTGTAATACTTGCAGGTGTGGAATGTGAATCAATCAATGGATACATATTCCTTTAGGGAATAGAGGAATGTGATTGATCTGTTCTTGACATGGAGATCAAATAGTCGTGTTCTTCTTGATAAGGTCTTGAAAGATGGCATATCCTAGATGGTCTGGATGCGATATTGTATTTCTGCAAAAAAATGAGAATCTTAGGTATCTGCCTCTCTGTGTATTTTCTTCTCCTTTGTTCGGGAGAAACTATATTGTCTATCCGATCATGAGCGAAGGGATAAGCTGTGTGGGCTTATCCAAAAATTCTCTTTTGTTAATATTCTCTGACCTACGTCCGACTATTTATGAGACTCAAGACACCCTATCTTTATAAGTATAATGCATGTAAGTATCTCATGAGTAAGTTTAGAACCTCAAAGCAAGAACTGTCTACAATAGAATTACATAATGCAGGCATGCCAGTTAGAATTTTGATGATGCCAAATGTACCCGGAAAGAATATGGCTGAAAAGAAGGAATACTGTGAGGAAAATTATGAATGGATTCGTAAAATGCTCATCTTTGAACCTAGGGGAGGAAGTAACTATTACGGAATTATAGTAACCTCTCCTTCTGTAGATTTTGCTGATTTTGGAATTCTTTACATGGATAGCTCAGGATGGCATGATATGTGTGGCCATGCAACAATTGGATTTGCCAGTTACGCTCTCGAACATAAGTTGATAAAAGGTATTCAGGATAAGTCAGATTTAGTAATTGACACCCCTGCCGGGATAATACAACTTTCGGCAGATTCAGAAAATGGGTCCGTCAAACAAATGCATATGATCAATGTGCCATCTTTTGTTATGAATATAAAAATGATCAATCTAAGAAAATATGGCAATATCAATGTAACTATAGCTTTCGGGGGAGATTTCTATGGGATCGTTGATATGGATGATCTTCACCTTAAATGGAAACCCGAAATTATCCCAGAACTAATAGAAATTACTAAAGAGATATGGAACAATTTTAAAAATGAACAGCCCGTCCATCCCTTAGATAAACATTTAAAAGGTCTCTACGGTATTAGATTTTCACAAAAAGTTTCTCAAAATCCATTGCAATATTACGGAATTCTGATTTTTGGATCACCTGAGCGCCCTCTAATAGACAGATCGCCTTCAGGAACCAGTTCCTCTGCTCATTTAGCTTATCTTTACAATTTGGGTAATATTAATACTCAAATGGATGTGGAATTCATTAGTGCGATAGATTCTATGTTCGTTGGAAGAATGCAGAGAATTACAAAAGTTCAAAATTATGACGCAATAGTTCCGGAAATAAAAACTGTAGACAAAGGATATCAACTAACTGGCTTTGCAACATGGATAGTGGATCCTGAGGATTCTCTGGGTGAAGGTTTTCCTCCGTTGCAATAGATTCTTTTAAATCACTCTAACATCCTTTTAACTTTCATTTAGCCCTTCAACGAGATATGTTGCCAGTCAGAATAGTTTCAAATAGTTCCCAACTATATGAACAAAAGTGCAGAACAGCGAGTTTTCTCTTAAGCACTTGAATAAGGATCAGCTTGGTCTCAGGCATGCAATTTCTCAGGCTGTTGCCCTGAATGCACCCGGTGGTACCATAGTTCTTTATGTGACATCAATTGCCTCTCTTGTTGCCTTTACGTTCCAGAGTTACGGTACAGGGCTATTTGCTATCCCTCTTATCCTGCTCCTTTCTCTTGTTGTTTATTCTCTGATGTCCTTTTCTATGTATGAATTTTCCAAGCATCTTTCAAGTTCCGGCGGCTATTACACATTTGTTTCTAGAGGTCTGGGGAAGACACTTGGATACCTGACTGCAGTCCTTTATCTTTCATATCTTATTCTTAGTTTTACAGGTTTTGGGGTACTGGGGTTCATCGGTTTTCTGTATGGGTTTACAGCTTCACTGGGGATATCCATACCTTATTCCCAGTACCTGTGGATACCGGCCGTTATTGCATTTGCCACTGTTGTAATGCTATTGATTCGCTCTGGAATAAAGCCATCGTTGAGATTCGTGAGCTACACTATCGTAATTGAGCTTCTTTTCTTTCTGGTAACATCAATTGCACTGTTGATCATATATGGGGGTCATTTTACTCTGACCCCTTTTACCCCTGCACCGTTGGGGAACAATATAGAATACGTGGCAACAATGATGATTTATTCCATTGGGGCATTTGTCGGAATAGGTGGGTCTCTTCCAATAGCTGAGGAGACCAGAAGGCCGAAGAGAAACGTACCCATAGCGATTGTCTCGACAATAATTATTCTTGGGGTTGTAATCATTATTTCAGCCTTTGCACAGCTTATTGCATGGACGGGGCTCCACTCAATTGCTTCGTTCGCCGACAGCACAAAATATCCTTACCCTGTGGTGACAATATATCAGCACAGTTTTGGAATTCTTGATCCTGTAATACTTGCAATAATGATAATTTTAGTGCTTAATTCTTACTTCACCGCAACTGTTTCTCTAGGCACGAATGCAACTAGGGTTCTGTTCTCAATGTCCAGGGAAAAAATTATCAACAGGCGTTTATCTGATACAGATACAAAGTCTGGTTCTCCAAAGAATGCTGTAATGCTCGTATACATTGTATCAATAATTGTTGTTGTCCTTACAGGAATAGGGTTTCAGATTTTATACAGTCAGCAAGGAATTACAAGTGCATTGGTCTTCGCATCTCTCTTTCTTCTAGTTTTAGAAAGCCCCATGGCTTACCTGATTCACATGATGACCAATACCTCCCTTTATGTTTATCTGAAGAAAACGGGGCAGGAGGTTAGCCTGGTAAGACACATTCTAGTGCCTACAATTTCCACAATATCTCTGATATTTGCAGTATTCGTAGCTATATACTTCAACCTTTCTGCCCCTTATATTTACGGAGTCTATGGCGCGCTCATCTGGATTGCTATCCTTTCCAGTGTCACAGTTGTTATGAGGGTACGTTTCAGGGAGAAACTCGACCTTTTAGGTGATTTTTCACTTTAATTTTGAAGAAAGTTTATAATTGAATAATCGATATCGAATTCGATATAGGTGAAGGACAGACAGGAAAACGATAATCTGAAAGCTCCATACGAGAGAGGGGGGAGTTCTTTCGGAAACTCGGGTTTCATGAACTCGTTCCGGAAACACGGTGGGATGAGATATTATGTTTTATGGCTTCTTTCCAGAAATCCGATGCGAGGTTCCGAAATAATGTCTGAGATACAGAGGCAGACATTTGGCTGGTGGAAACCAAGCCCAGGCACCATTTACCCACTCCTGAGCTCTCTACAGTCAGAGGGTCTCATATCAAAGAGGGATGACATGCGCTTTGAAATGACAGAGGAAGGTTTTGCCTATATCGGACTGGACAAGGAAGATAGAAGGAATAAGAGATACGATACCTGGAATGTGGACACTATTATCCGGGACATAGAATCAAACATTACTTTTCTTGAGGAGGAGAAGGAAAATCTTACCTCTGCGGATAACACTAGAATTGAAAATATTATGGAAAGGCTGGAAAAGCTGAAGGTGAAAAAATGACGGAAACTATAATAAAAACTGAAAATCTGACCAAGACATACAGCGGTTCAAGTGTAAAGGCTGTTGACAACCTGAACATCGAGATTATGAAAGGAGAAATCTATGGCCTTCTTGGTCCAAACGGAGCTGGAAAAACAACAACAATAAGTATGCTGTCAACAAGGGTTGCACCAAGTGGAGGAAAGGCAATAGTAGCAGGATACGACATTGTGAAGGAATCACTCAAGGTAAGGAAGGTTATTGGGGTTGTCCCACAGGACCTTACCACCGATGAGGATCTTTCAGGATACGAGAACCTGATGATGGTTGCCAGCTTTTATGATGTCAATAAAAACAAAGCGAAAGAGAAGGCAGAACAGCTTCTCAAACTTGTTGATCTGGAAGAAGCTGCTGCAAAGCACGTTAAGACATACTCTGGTGGAATGAGAAAGAGACTTGAGCTAATTGTAGGTCTCATAAACGAACCTGAAATTCTTTTCCTAGATGAGCCTACACTTGGCCTGGATGTTCAGACAAGGTCACAGATGTGGAAATACATCAGAGATATTCAGGAAAAGCTTGACGTAACAATAATTCTTACAAGCCACTACCTGGATGAGATAGATGCTCTTTCGTCACGAGTCACAATCATAGATCATGGGAAGGTCCTCGTGACCGGAACCAGTGAGGAACTGAAGGCAAAACTCAAAGGTGATATTATAATGATGACTTTCAAAACACAGGAGGAAGCCGAGAGGATAAAAGAATACCCGAATCTCGTTGATGCCAAGGACAACGGCCCAAAGAGTGTGAGGCTTAAAGTGCAGGACTCTGACAGGGAACTTCCAAGCGTTATTGAGTTCATTTCCAAAAATCAGCTTTCTCTAACCAGAATGACCGTTCAGAAGCCCTCCCTCGACGACGTTTTCCTGGAATACACAGGAAAGGGAATACGTGATGCAGAAGGTGGCGGAGAATTCCGGCAGACGATGTTCAACATGAGGAGGTTGAGGAGATGAGCGGCCTTCTTCCACTCACATCAAGGGAATTCAAGAAGTGGTACAGAAATCCCATATCCCTTGTAACTGGGCTCATTCAGCCATTCTTCTGGATAGCCCTATTCGGAAGTGCCTTTGCCGGCCTTGCAGATTTATCAGGGGCCAGCAATAGCATAATTGAGGGCGCGCCAAACTATATCACATTTATACTGGGAGGAGTTCTAACAATTACCGGCCTGTTTACAGCAATGTTCACAGGAGTTAACCTTATCTTCGACAGAAGGCTAGGAACTCTGGGACGTTTCCTTATTGCACCTATAAAGAGGAGTTCCATAGTTTTCTCAAAGATTTTTTCTGCAATAGCGAGGATCCTGATCCAGGTTGCAATACTTATCGCCGCCGCGCTGGTATTGCCGGACGGATTGAGGTTTGCACATGGCTTCACACTTTTCGATGTTGGTGTCCTGATAGCAGCGGTTCTTATGATTTCATTCATATTCGCCTCTATCTTCAATCTGATCGCTATAAGGATAACTCAGCCGAACTCCCTTTTTGGAATTCTGAACCTCATAAATCTGCCACTTCTTTTCACCAGCACAGCGATGTTTCCGCCCGATCTAATGGCAGGATGGATCAGGACAGTGGCGAAATACAATCCGGTCTCATGGTCAGCTGATTCCATAAGGACAGTTATAATAAACGGATCTCTAACATCATCCCAGATGTCCCAGCTTGGAATATGGCTTCTGGCTCTCTTTATCCTTGCTGTTGTACTTGTATTGCTGACATACTTCCTATCTGAGAAAGGAATACGGGAGTAAATCTCTTCTTGGATTTACCATCTTTTTTAATTTTCACATTGGATTTTAATAAATGTTTTTATTATGATCAGGCAACTGGAATACTGACCTTTTCTAACAACCACCATCACATTACCAGTATCATCTGACCCA
>DARE01000020.1 GCA_002503205.1 Thermoplasmatales archaeon UBA447
TTGCATAACGTTTACAAATATAGGTTATTTGCTTATGAACATCAATGGGTCTGTCCGGATTTGTTAATAACTTTTAAAAAATGTTTCAATTGTCATTGTCTTATTTAAACAAAATGTGTAGTTGGTATCCAACTTCTAATAAAATTTGTAGCGATAGAAGAGAATATATAATCATTTTTGGGTTCACGTCAATTGTAAGAAAGTGAATTATGACCGTATCTGTAGGGGTCTTTTTTCCCCCCTTTCCCAATTTTTTTTATCTGTCCATTCCTTTCTAGAATTGTTAATGCAAATCCTACATTCTTCTTGAGTTCTTCATTTTCCTTTTGAGTAGGGTATTCGTCCATATGTTTTTGATATACTTCATTTCTACTTTGAAATACATTTGCCTCATTTATTATCTTATAGACCTGTTCTATAGTCTCTTCACTTGGTGTTAATGGTGGATATTCTTTGCCTACTCCATCTATTGTTTTTTCAGTGTTGCCTTTTCTTTTTGTTTCTTTTTTACTCTTATTGATTTCTATTCTTCTTTTTATCTCCTTGACTTCTTTTTTGCTGAAATTTTTCAGTGGACCCAAATGTTTCGTAACAATCGTTTTACCTCGTTTGGTCTCTGGATCCCACGAATAGATGACTTCTTGCACGTATTCATTGCCCTTTACTCGTACAATCCTTTTTTTATTTGCGTCGGTCAACTCTGATCCTATTACTAAATTCTGTTAGTAGTGTATCTAGTTTTGTGACAATCAGTTCTCTGCCCCTATTTGTTAGTTTCCAGACGGATAAAGTGGGGAAGAGTTGTTGCATAGCTATTTATGTACATAAATAGCTATGCAACAACTCTCAAGAATTAATAGCTTTTATTTTCTAAACCGAAATCACCATAAATACGAAATAAAAGTGTGATTCTGATATCAATCGATATGAATTTATACTACTAAGAAATGATCATATGCGATCAGGAGGGTTGCATTTGCGATCCGTTATGAAGCATTCATACCTGGTTGCTTTTTCTTAATTTATGCATAGTTGCCAAGCAACAATAATATAATCAGTTTAATATTGGTAGTTTTGTGTATTTCCTCTATCTAGATGAATCTGGAGATTGTCACTCTTGGTCACAAAATAATAATTTTGTGATAGGGGGTTTTGCAATTCATGAAGGTCAAGTTCCAAGTTTGACAAATCAAATGAATGCCATTCAACAAAAATATTTCCCTGGCATTCGAGTGCAAATACCATTCCACGCGAATGAAATCAGAGCAGGGCGGGGTAAATTTGGAAATCTAGGTAGAAGCACGAGGGAAAATCTCTTTGAAGACCTGTTCAACATGATTAAAAATAGCGTTTTC
Source organism: Thermoplasmatales archaeon UBA447 (assembly GCA_002503205.1). Lineage (GTDB taxonomy): Archaea > Thermoplasmatota > Thermoplasmata > Thermoplasmatales > Thermoplasmataceae > UBA447. The sequence continues at coordinate 1,356 of DARE01000020.1, forward strand.
CCAAAAACAATTGCATTTTCAACAATATTAAATATCACCAAAGCTACCAGTAGTCCGACGGAAGACCTCTCAACAGTATTTTCTGATGTGGCTTCGCGATTTAACTTATTCCTAACTCGAGGATACAGAAGAGGGCCTAAAAATAAGGGAATGATCATAATCGATCATTCAAACGAAGACAAATACATGGAATTTTTTCAAGGATACAGGGACAATGGTACACAGTACGGTGATATCCGCAACATAGTTGATATTCCATATTTCGCCAGCGGAAAGGACACTAGAATGATCCAACTTGCTGATCTTTGTGCCTATGCAGTATTCAGACAATACGAACATGGTGACTCTGCTTATTTCAATTACATTGAGAAGAAATTTGATAGAAGAGGTGGTAGAGGACCCATAGATGGTTTAAAACATATGACAAAAGAAGACTGTAAATGTATCGCTTGCACTTCAAGGTTATAATAAAAATACCTTCAATATCATTTACACGGTCTCAAATCGCTTCTACGCAGCTCAAAAGTGCATATCCAATCACAGTTTATTCTCACCCGATGATGGCGATTCACCTACCGCCCATGTAATTCGTATTGTATTTCCTGTTTCGTAGTTTCAAGGCAGCACTTCCCTTTCAATTTCGCCATGTCCGCTGAAATATGCATCTACAATTTCGTCCTGGTATCTGCTTTCCTGATATTCTTCATAGCGTGTAATTAAATGATTCAACCTATTGACGAGCGGTTCAATGCGTTTTGTTGGAATCTTTTTGCAATATTCCTTATAGTGTCTGCCATGTTTGTCGGTGTGCGACTGAATGAATATTTAACACAGTGGAACCTTTCCTCCCTCATACTCTGGCAGGTACTCTTTCATGATGAATCCATGTGCCCCTAGGATATTAAAAATGCTCCATATATGGTGCTTAAGGAGATGTATCCATTTTGGAGACTGAAGACATGCGAATTTCTGAGAAGAGGTCACACAAAACATATGATTGAATGAAAAATGTGATATGGAAATTAAGCCTTTAAAATAAGGCTATGGAGAGAAATACTATGAACAATGTGACATGGTTTTTGAATATGTCAGTTCTTGCCCATAGTATATCTATACACTCCTGTACTCATTTATGTCCCGGTTTTCGTCCTGGAGATTTTTCTCTTTTGAACGGTATGTTCTGTCCTGATTGCTGGCTAGAAAAGCAATTGTCGGTAACATTGAAGTTATCTATTTTTGATACCGTGTTTTTCACTGTTTGCGTTTGAAAGTAACTGTAGTATTCAGATTGGTTAATTATGAGTTCACTACTTTAGATATCTATACAGGTGGATAGACATGCATGCGTCCCGGTTTTGGATTTGGCTTTCTTTCGGATAATTGAGATCTTAAAATTATGATCATGACTTACGTTGAAATTTCATGATCCCTGAGTGATACGCCTGTTACACCCAAGAAGAGATCGCTGAGGAAGTGAATCAACCAGTGATGACAGTAAATGATCAGTTGAAAGTTCTTACGAAATTGGAAAGTTTTCCAAAATTGTATAAACCCTCAGCAGAGTTCAACGATCCAGACTTCCAGATTCCAATCTATAATCGCTGGAATTTCCTTTCCACACAAACACTCTGGGATGACAACAGAACCTACAAACTACTGAACATTTACAAACTCGCCAATTATTTCGATGCTTCTTGCCCTTATTCAAGGTAATTTTTACGATAATTCTTGCAGGTAGCGATTCAATTTTGATAGTACCATCCTTAGCATTTAATTCTGGTATATCTCCAACCCTAAGGCAATCAGTTCCATCGCCATTCGAAATGCTATATGGTCGGATACCAGCATATGCAATTAAGGCAATTGCAACCTTGCCTCTTAGCCCGGCATGTCTTAAAATTTTAAAAAGTTCTTCTTGTGAAGGGGCAGATTCATTCTGTGTGCTTTCATCAATGTTCTCATTCTTAATTTTTAAAGTACCCTTGAAATCAATTCCATTATGTCTGGTCCATGAATTGCTCACTTTTTTATATCGTGCTATGTAAGCCCCATGCTTTCCTTCTCTTTCCATCGGCCGGATCAAATCCATGCATTGATCCTGTAGCGGCTTTACTGCCTTTGCATCCTCCAAAATTCATTTAGGCGTAGTATTCAATCGATTACAATAGAATCCTAATCACCTAAGCTATACACCTACTGTTAAATTGGAACCATTCTAAATATTTTCATACCATCTCCTTAAGTCTTCGCCTCTCAATAATTCAAAATGAGTTTTGCTTCTATCCTCAACCATAGATATACCATGAATTTGTGGTTTATAATTAAACTGTTTTTACATAGTTATTTATGGGTCTGTCCGGATTTGGACCGGAGTTTCCAACTCCCGAAGCTGGAAGGATACCAGGCTACCCCACAGACCCTTAAGTGCGGATTGCTTTTCTTGTTATTATTTTTGCCTTTGTAGTGGGTATCTGTGAATTTTTACACACATATATAGCATTTGACGATATACACTATCGTTAAAATATAACATTGAAAAACAAGAAGAAGACCATATTTGTAATACGTTAATTAGCGTAATTGAAATAGCACGATATACGATACATTTAACTATAACCTCAGAATTCTCATACGATGGAAAGCTCTCAGGAATCCATTGTAAATCAATGGGTTGAGAAGGTTGCATCTCTGACAAACCCTGACAAAATTTATTACTGTGACGGGTCAAGGGATGAGTATGATAGGATTACAAGTTCTATGGTAAAAGAAAAAAAACTCATAAAACTCAATGAGAAAACATATCCGGGTTGCTTTCTCTACAGAAGTGATCCTAAGGATGTTGCCAGAACCGAAAAATCGACATTTATTTGTGGTGAGTCAGAAAGTGAAGTGGGGCCACTGAATAATTTCATGTCTGTTGATGATGCAGACAAAATCACTGTTGAATTGCTAAGAAACGCGATGAGCGGTAAAACCTTGTATGTTATACCATACATAATGGGCCCACAAAAATCACCGTTCTCAGAGGTTGGAATTGAACTCACAGACAGCCCCTATGTTGTTGCCAATATGTTCATCATGACAAGGATGGGGGATGTCGCGATGGAAAGAATTCGGGATGGCCAGGACTTCATCAAAAGCATACACTGCTCAAGAGACCTGAATCCTGAGAAAAGGTACATTTTGCATTTTCCGTGGAGAAAAACAGGCCTCGATGCAGAGATCATCAGCATTAATTCTGCCTATGGTGGAAATGCGTTGCTCAGCAAAAAATGCCATGCCCTGAGGATTGCCTCAGTAAGGGCAAGGGATAATGGATGGCTTGCAGAACACATGCTAATACTTGAAGTTGAGAGCCCAGGCGGGAAGAAAGACTACATTTGTGCCGCATTTCCAAGCGCAAGCGGTAAAACAAACCTCGCTATGATAAAACCTCCAGAAGAGTATGCAAAAATGGGCTGGAAGACAAGGCTGATTGGAGACGATATAGCTTGGATGAGATTCGGAAAAGACGGTAGGCTCTATGCAATAAACCCTGAAAATGGATTTTTTGGGGTAGTACCAGGCACAAGCCATAACACAAATCCAAATGCCATGGAAGCAATCAGCAGGGACACCATATTCACGAATGTGGGGCTCACAGAGCACAATGAACCCTGGTGGGAGGGCCTTGAACAGCCAAGTGGCCCTATCAAGGACTGGCAGGGTAAGGATGTTGAGAGGAGGTCAGGGGAGAAAGTAGCCCACCCAAACTCGCGGTTTACAACACCTCTGCACCGGTACCCTGAACTTTCCCAGAAGGCGGATGATCCAATGGGGGTTCCTGTATCTGCAATAATATTTGGCGGAAGGAGGGTGGACACGATTCCACTTGTCTTTGAATCCTTCGACTGGAACCATGGAGTGTTTCTAGGTGCAACAATGGGTGTTGAACAGACCGCAGCAGCAGAAGGCAAAGTGGGTGCAGTTCGCAGGGATCCAATGGCAATGAGGCCTTTCTGCGGTTACAACATAAATGACTATTTCAGGCACTGGCTGGACATTGGCAAAAGCAGTAAGAATCTGCCTAAAATTTTCTATGTCAACTGGTTCAGGAAAGATAGGGAAGGAAACTTCATGTGGCCTGGATTTGGGGAAAACATAAGAGTTCTCCAATGGATAATAGGACGCTGCAATGGTGAAGCAAAGGCCATAAAAAGTGAAATAGGATATCTGCCAGAAGAGGGTACGATAAATACTGCAGGACTTGAAGAACATAACGTGAACATGAAGGATCTTCTCAGGATTGATCATGTAGAGTGGCTTAAGGAATTCAGTGAAATAGATAATTACATTAAAGGCCTTGGAAATAATTTCCCCAGGGAGCTCTCTGAACAACTGATTAACCTTAAAAAAAGACTTAACTAACTTCTCACAAATAACTGAATAACACAGTCACAAGCATGGCTGCCAGAACGGCCATGCCTACATTTTTTGTTTTAATTGATATAATTGCGGCCATTACGAGAGCCACTGCGTATCTGTAGTTGAGGCTTGGTATATTCTCAACCATGAGTGTGGCAAAAGCAGCAATGGCAAAATAGCCGAAGAATCTGTTTAACTTACCTCCATCAGAATTTCGGCGCAATATTAGCCATGGAATCAACCTCTGTGCCAGACTCATTACTGCCAGAACTGCAATTAGAATCCACACTATTTCAGTCATGAGTCTTCACCTTTCCGGCCATGCTGAAAGCTACGCCTGCAATTACTCCCGCAAAGATGGCAACTATGTAATAATAGGCAGAAACGCCAGATAAACGGAATATTGCTGCTATTGCTATTGAGGTGATTGCAACGATTGCTGTATCTTTGCCCTTTACATTTGGGACGAAGAGCCCAAGGAAAAGGGCTGAAAGTGCGATTGTAAGATCCGCCAGATATTTGGTGGAAATGTGGCTGAATAAAAGGAAACCTGCAGCTGACGCAAAGAACCAGTTCAAATATGCCCACATTGCCAGCTTCATAACCTTTGAACCAGTTATACTGCCTGCAGATATTGCTAGGCCATATACCTCATCTGTAAGAAATGGAGCAATTGCAAATATTGCAATTTTACTTAGGCCTCCTATCTTTCTTTCCAGGTGCGGCCCATAAAATGAATGCCTTAAATTAAGGAGAAACGCAGTTAACAGGATTCCAGGTATTTCCAGCCCAGTACTCCAGAATCCCAGAAAAGCTGACTGAACTGCCCCAGAGTAAACGAAGGCTGAAAGGCCGAGAACATAATAGAATTTCAGGCCAAGAATATAGGATATGGACCCGAACACTATACCAGAAGGGATATACCCCATTGAAACTGGCAAAAACATGTTGTACATTTTCAGGTTCTTACCAGCGGCTACTGGAAGCTGAGACAATTCGCTGCAATTTAGATTTGGTATTTTAAAGTTCTATGCCGGATATTTAATTAGAAATATCAAATAGTTTGGCTACACAAATAATAAGGTTTATCTATTTATTAGATATCACTAACAAATGACTGATACCCACGAACTTGATCCAAGGAGACAGGAGTTGAAAGAGACCTGGAAGGACCTTACAAATGAGATCGCCAATTACAGGGGAAAAAAGATAAGAGAAGCAGGCCTAAGTTTTCACAATCTTATCATCATGAATCATCTTTTTATAAATCCTAACGCCAACCAATCAGATCTGGCGGATCTCATGTCAGTGAGCAAACCTACGGTTTCATCTATTGTTGATACCCTGGTCAGGAAAGGACTGGTGGTCAGGAACGTCCCTGACAGTGACCGGAGGAAGACCACTCTCAATCTTACCGCAGCCGGCGTGGATCTTGTAAAGTCCATAAGAGACGAGGCCGTATCATCCTTCTCAAAAATACTGGAAAGGCTCAGTGATGTAGAAGTTGAGAATCTGAACTCTATAATGAGAAAGATCAAAACGTATCTTCAGGAAGTTAAAAACGAAGAAGAGGTGAAATAAGTGGAATCTGAAAAATATGATAAGAAATATGCAGATTTTACTCTGATATTACTTTCAGCACTTGTGCTGATTGTTATGTACGTGGAGGGGATGCTTACTCCTTCCCTCCCGTCAATAGCGCAGAGTTTCAATAAGACAATCGACCAGGTCAGCCTTCTGCTTTCGGTATATCTGGTTTCGGGTATTGCTCTCAGCCCTGTAATGGGGAAGCTTGGCGACATATACGGAAAAAAGAAGGTCCTCAGCATTGTCATAATAATATATGCAGTAATGGTATCTGTGACCGGTTTTTCGCCAAATTTCACATTTATGGTTATAAGCCGTGGAATTCAGGGTATTGGACTGACAATAATGCCTCTTGCAATGAGCCTTATGAGAGAGCAGTATCCAAGAGAGATGATCCCAAAGGCCCAGGCTTTGCTCAGCGCAATGTTCGGCGTTGGTTTTGCAGTGAGCCTTCCTCTTGGTTCTCTGGTGTCTAATGATTTCGGCTGGAGGGCAACATACCACACAGCAATTCCTTTCATAGTAATACTTGCAATTGTTACCATAATAAAGATCAGGGAGAGTTCATACCGCAAGAAAGACGTTAAGGTGGATGCGGTTGGATCAGCCCTGCTTGGAATCTCTATGGCTCTGATAGTTCTTGCTCTTTCGGAAGGGACTACCTGGGGCTGGACCAGTACCATAATCATCTCAATGCTGATTTCAGGAGTTGCAGTGCTTATCCTTGATCTGTATTATGAGAGAATCTACCAGAGAAGAGGCGGGGAACCCATATTTGATTACAGGCTGCTTGGAGAAAGAAATGTGATGATCTCCAACATAGTTCTTTCAATATCTGGAATGGGAATGTTCCTGGCAATGCAGGCACTTACCTACAAGTTTGAAACCCCAACTCCATACGGAAATGGCCTGAGCATTCTTGGCACCGGTCTTTCGCTTGTGCCATTTGCTCTTGGGATAATCATATTCAGCCCGCTTACTGGAAGCATAATAAGCAAGGTTGGTGTCAAACCCATTGCAGTTACTGGTGCTATTGTTGCAGCGGTTGGATTCCTTCTGGAGGGCACTGTTCCGGATTACCTTCTTACTATGGTATATGAATTTATCATAGGATCTGGGATTTCGATGATAAACGCCTCGGTTATAAACCTCATAATACTCACGGTTGATCCTAAGGATATGGGGCTTGCCACATCCATGAACAGCACATTCAGAACTCTTGGCAGCAGCCTCGGTGCACCAATATCAGGTATCATGCTATCGCTATACACAGTCACGGAAGTTGTTAAAAGCTCCTCTGGAACGGTATCCTTCGCCTTCCCAGATAAGACAGCATTCTTTTACTCTTTTGTAATCTCCTTTGCCGCATTTATTGCAGCACTTGCCGTAACATTCTTTGCAAAAGAGATTCTTGGGAAGAGAACAGCTGGAAGGAAAGTGACTGAATCTGTGGAGATAGGGGAATCATCTTTCACCAAATGATCTGGAAGAGCAGGTTCTATAATTCATTCCGTTCTCAAAATGTTATGCAATCTTATGCACCACATTGTTCGGAACGTATGCCGCCTCAGTCGAACCTGCTCCAGAAAGACCAGGCTGCTTTCTGACGTACAGGTATTCATCCATCACGGACGGCACAGAGGTTACCGCACTCACGGGGAACGGGTCTCCGCAAAGATCAAGGCCACGGAGGGAGATCGCCAGTGAGGCGAGCCTGTCCCTGTCATAGTCCCGATCACAGTTTTCACATCTTGATATCTTCCAGGCAGGGTGCTTTACTTTTCCGCCACATACGGGACATTCCGAGGAAGTCCCTCCTGGATTCACCTTTATTATTTTGTTGGGCGACTTGTACTCTAACATTCTCAGAAATTCGGCATAAGGCCATCTGTTGAGATAGGTTCTCAGCTTTTCGCCATATGGATGTGAAGTCTTCCTGATGTTAGTGAGATCCTCCACAACGAATGTTGCATCAGGATTCTCGTCCACCAGTTTCGCTGATGTTTTGTGGAGAGCATCTTTCACCCTGTTTGCCTGTCTTCCTCTCGCTTCTCTGAGCTTCCTTTGTCTCTTCCGGGGATTCGTCACGTGCTTCTGTACCTTTCTCCGTCTCCTTGAATAGTCGTTCTGAATCTTGACGATGTTGTCGGTTGATTGGCCCATTACCTTCTCCACTTTCCCATTTGCTACTAAGGTCATGGAGAGATTGCGGAAATTTACATCGATGCCTATTTTCCTTTCCCTGATCTCCTTCTGATCAGGCTTCGTGAATGACAGGACAACCTTCCGGTCTGTGATGAGTAGTTCGGATATCCCGTATTGATTGTATTCACTGTATTTTGCGTGTTTGTCGTTTACCAGAATATACTCGTACTCATGCGGCCTGATTGTGATCCTCAGGAAGCCGTCCTGAAGCTTCACTAGTTCGCTGTCCAGCCTCATTGCCAGTTTCTTAGCTTCAGGATATTTCTTTCCCTTACGGTTCTTCCTGAATGATCTGAGTATTGTCACTGACGATCTGCACACAGGATTAATGTGGTGCTTCGCATAATCATACGTGGAATCGAACCAGGGCTTGATCTCTTTCCTGAGATCAATTGGTGAGGGGATCTTTCCGTTGGTTCTCCTCATTTCCTCTGCTTTCAGAAGCCCAAAATGAATTGCATCACGCATGTCCTTCAGATAATCCACGATCTGACCAGATGGTACGTAATACCACCAGATGGTACGTTTCTCGCCTGATGAAGACCATGCGTGGCTCAAGACCTGACAGCCTCCATTATTCGTTTGGTCTTGTGGGATCGAAGCCCATACAAGCGAGCAGAAAAAGACATAATGATTGATATAAGGTCACGTGACAGTTCTTCCTGTGCTGACAATATCTCTTCTCCGTCTGTAATTATGAGTTGTGTTCCATGCATTTCACATATCTTCTCGATGAGTTCATAACCGAATCTCGCTAGTCGATCCTTGTGTGTAATGTATATTGTGGAAACCAGATCATTTTCTATCTCTTCCAGCAAAAAAGAGAATCCTTTGCGGTCAAATCTCATCCCACTTCTTATGTCTGACAATACAGCCGAGTCTGGCGAAATAGTTTTCAGACGTTCCACCTGTCTGTCAAGATCGCTCCTCTGGCCCTGCGAAGATACTCGTGCGTAGATGTAAGACCGCCTCTGCTTTTCTCTGCCAAGTATCCTGTTGATCTCGCTTTCTGGCACTCGCCGGAAGTTGTTTTGTAGCCTCACACACCTGATCTTGCCTTCCTTATCCCATTTTCTCAGGGTGGTGGGGTCAATCTGCAGTATCTCACACGCATCTCGGAGGGTGTACAGTTTTTCCATAACTTATCCTAACATCTCACAATATTACTTAATTTTTTCCTTTATCTGTTAAAGCCCTAACCTCATATACAGACTATTTTTTTCTAAACTTAGTTTTTCTTAATTTTATGGTTTTCCTCTTGCCTCATGGTTTTCAGGTGCAGAAATAAAATAGGCAACAGCGCCTTCAATATGTACGAATTGGCTTTGCTAAGATGTTCCTGCAGAGTAGACTTCGAAATTGATAGCCTGTTGGATAGGGCCCTAATGTCTGTCTTGCTCGGTATGTCATAGTACCCTGCACTGATTGCTGTTAGAATGTACTGAACCTGTTTTTCTGTAAGTTCACTGAATAGCCTCTTTGATGAAACCGTGTACAGATCACGCATTGAATCAGGCTCTAGTTTCTGCTTCCTAACAATTTTGATGCTCCCTATTGATTCCAGGTCTCTGTAAAGGTCTTCAATATTTACCTGCGCCATGGCCACAACTGAGAGATTCTCAGAACCATTATAATATTCTACTGGCCCTACCCAGAGACAGTTATCCGATTCTGCAATTCTTATAGTGGAATTTTTAACGGTACACCTGCATTTGAGAAGAACTGAAAATCTCCCTTCTGAAAAGTCACTGTAAATAATCGAGCTTCCCAGATCACTTACGACTCCCGGCAGCTCATTCCTTATTTGGCTTATATTCTCATCGTTTCCATAGAACTCAAGATAGTCCACTGAAGAATTACACCATCTCAGAAATGTCGTCTCTGGATATGATTTAGAAAGCCTGCAGAATGGTGTATTGTTTTCCAGTATTAGAGAGACCTCATCCATTTACCGGACATGACCGGTCATATATATTAATAAATGCATGCACTCATATATTGGTGACAAAATGGTAAATGTTATTGTAGAACACAGATGGAAAGAACGAGACCAGGAACAGGTTATGAAAGTAGTGGGCGGGATAGTCCAGATGTCAAAGGATGGTAAACTGCCTGCTGGCTTTTCTTTGAAATCAATAAATGTGATAGGGGAAGAGAGAATGGCCGTCTGCAACTGGGACGCACCCAGTGTGAAGGATATGAAAGGCCTTCTAGATCAGGTTAATCCTCCAACAAAACACGAAGTTCACGAAGCAACAAGAGTAGTATAATTTTCTATTATTTTCAATTTTTATTTTGTCAATTTCTTAGAATATAAAGGGCTTTGAATTAATTTTACTGAATGCATTTACGATCCTAACATTTATGGAGTAAATTCACTCGCCTGACCCTCATGGCTAATTTTTTCCCGCCACAAAAACGATCTTTAATTTTTTCCTTTGAACCCAGTTGAGCATCACCTGTATCAGCATTTGTCTAAGGCATTTCCTGCTATAATTAAAAAAGCATCTAAGGGTCATCAAGCAGAAAATATTAAAAAAAGAGGTATTCTGCAATACAGGGACCTAATAAGATCCGCGGAGCGTGCAATATCGCAAGAGTTTAATATTACCAATCAGTTATGACAATATGTCCAAATATGTACATGTATGGCTGGTACACTGCAATGCTTGCAATTCCGATTTTGAGCATATTTTCCAGGCTAAGGATATACTACGCCCACATATTTTCAATGAATTACTTTTCACCTGCCCCAGTTGCGGCGCTAAGAAATTCGACCTGGTAAAACCAGAAAAAAAGGAAACCATTGAACAATGGAAGGCTGAACATCCTGATACAGACTTAAAGGATATCCCTGACTATTCACACCTTAACCTTAACTGATTTTCCTGATTATACGATGGAAACAGAAGCGAGCCGAAAAGTGAAGAGCTTATCTTTGGGGAAGAGATTTAGTGGCACTGGCTGATCGCCGGTTATTTGATATTTTTGGTGAAAACATTTTTTCATTTGCACCTGTCTATGGAAAAATTTCCTCCTCAATCATATAAAGTAAGTTTCAAACATTCTATATGGACTTCCCGGAGAGCAATACCAGACTCATAGTTTCTTTGGATACATATAAATCCCGGAGGTTGAAAAAGCACCTTAAAAGGAATGTATCTAATTTTTAATGAAGAGAATTTTCAGAATAACTCTGACTCTTTCGTCCAATTAACTTGAGCTTTTCTGCGGTATTTTTTGAGAACTGTCTAGTAGTCTGGTCCTTAACACAGATATGGCATATTTATATATAATAATTATACTAATAATTCTATTACAGACAATTGCACTCAATGCAAATTAAACAAATAAGTGCAGAAAAACTAAGAAAAATGCAGAATGGAAAAGTTAAGATTTGATCAGACCCTTGATGGTGAGACTCTGGAATGACCGGCATTGGTGGCATCATTAAATATACCAACTTTTGTCCATTATCACTCCAGTTTCAAGGTCCAGCTTTGATATATATCAAATAGTATAATTATGACTATAAATATGCTAATTGCCATACAATTTGTGAAAAGTCGCAAACTGTTTAACTTATGAGGGTATGCCGGGATCGGGGTTTGAACCCGAGACCTCCGGATTTCTCAGAACTTTAAGCCCTTATGAGTCCGGCGCTCTTCCAGCTAAGCCACCCCGGCAAAAAAAATTAGGAGATCTGTTCTACTCCTGCTTCACTGTTATTTGTGCCGACTGAGACCGGCGAGGCCTGAGCAGAAAGCTTTACTGACTTTCTTATTTCAATTTTTCTTACCGGGTAAATATCCTTTGTAGCGTTTACAATATCCGAGTAAATATCTTCATTGATCACATATTTAGCGAAATCACCATAAGACATAGCGGATATTTTGGCTGTCAGTTCTTCTTCAACTGCATTCCTTATCTCTACTTTTTTGGAACTGGTAAGCTTTCCATCAGTTACGATAACAAGTTTAACTGTAACATTCTCATGGGTCTGAGTTGAAAAGGATTTTACAATGTCTATTCTCTCCTTTCTTCTCCTTACCATCCTTCTTATGTAGTCATCACTTAGTGTGTGGCCCATAAATTCAGTTTCGCATCTGTTTCCCTGGCAGGAAGTTATTTGAAATATCATTCTGGCATTTGCCTTCTTAAAATTTCCATTTAAGTCTGAAACAGGTATCTCTATCTTTCTTCCCAACATAGATTCTGGTGTGCTGCCAACTCCCATTGACAACTCCTTTCCTGAAAAGTAATCGGGAGCTACGATCGTATACCAGTTTTTTTCCTTCCACTTATCTTTGGCCTTTCTCTGACCTCTTTCCTTTGCCATTAAATCCCTCTAAATTTGCTCATGCAGGTAATACCAGCGTAATTGCAATTTTAAATTAAATGTTTCGATACATCTTCTATTAGATTCTGACTCTACAGAAGCGCTTTTTGCTGACCAATTACCTTTCTAGGGTTGCGGTCATACAGTGTGCACCACCATAGCCCCCAGTTAGTTCTGATAGTTTAATTTCAACGTTATCGACTCCAAATTCTTTTACAGCTCTTGAATTAGGAAATAGATTTTCTCTGCCATTAGAATTCAAGTCCTTTCTGATTGCCTCAAGAGTAGCCCCTTTGAACACCTCCTCTTTGAGAAGCCTGTCAAGTACATCTCCAACATTCACATTTACTATCATTCTGTCCTTTACTGTAAGGAAATTAGAAGAGTAGCTCATTTGCTCGCTAACCCTCAGATCAACATTTGAAAATCCTTTTCTTTTCATATAATCATAAAGTGTGAGGCCTTTTTCGATCAATTCTCCCTCACGTGAATACAAAACTAGACCGGCCCTTTTCATCAGATCAGCCGACCCTACAGATACTCCATCACCAGCAATATTGAAGTACGTGTCAAGATGCATATTTACCATGGGATCCCTTAGACCCTCATTCTCCATAAATTCATATACTGGGTTGCTAACCACGCCGATCTCTTCTGATTCGATTATACCGGACTTGATGAAACTCATAGCTCCCTCCAGGTTGGATCTTTCACCTATACCTATCAAAGAAAAGTTGCCTGCTGGCATGAAATCGCCACCCTCTAGTATTGCGCCTTCCGGTACCTTTTCAACTCGGCTTCCTTTGAAAAGGTTACGGAAAACAAATTCAGTAACATCAGTTTCTCCTTTTCTCTGGCTTCTTTTCATATTTCCTATTATCATGCCTTTATCCGATACAGCCTGCTGATCCCTCATAAAGTAAAGGTTGGCCAGTGGAACATTTGAATATATGCGGGGGTAAGCAAGATTGTTTCCCACGTCCTCCTTCAGGTCTATTGAAGGATCTAATGTAAGGGTGCTGAAAAGATTTGTTGAATCGAGATTCCCTATGCTTCTGGAAAGATAATCCTTTGATTCCTCAACACGTTCCATGTTACCATAAAATTTTACTCTGGAAAGGATTTCTGCTTCAAGCCTTTTCCTGAAACCATTATCCCTGTCTGCTGAATCCACTACCAGGTCCTTCAGGACATTCACTTTTACTCCAAGTGATCTCAGTGTGCTTACCAGGTTTTGATGTTCACGTCTAGCCACCTCTGTATTGAAAGAGCGTTCAAAGAGGAATGGCTTCGGAGCAAGCATTGCATAATCTATCTCTGTACCAGGAGTGTGAACCATAACCTCTCTAAGCGTGTCCCATTCTCTGTGTGCCTTCATGTAAAGGTAAGAGAGACGACAGATATGAAAATTACCTGAAAACAGTTAGAAATTTAACCAATGCGGCAATATTATCTTATGTTCAAGTACGAGAAAATTGTTAAATTGGGGATTGACAGAGTTTTCCTTAACATTTCAAATGCCCTGAAAGAGAGAGGGTTTGCAGTCCTCTCATATGTTGATGTGAAGGAAATACTCAAAAACAAATTAAACAAGGATTTCGCAGGGTATTATATTATGGAAGTCTGCAAGCCATCTGCTGCTAACGAACTGATTTCCATAAATCATGATTATGGGCTCTTTCTGCCTTGTAAAATAGTACTTGACGAGACTGGAAAGGACGAGACGACAATAAAGATGCTTCTCATCACTGAAATGGCGGAGAAATATCTCAACGAGGGAAGTGAGGCAGAAAAATATCAGGACGAAATAGTTTCTGCGATTGAATCTCTTTGAGATCTAAATTTCAGTTAGACCTATTTTATTTAATATAAAAATTTGATATTGAGCTAAAAGGTTATCTATTGTAGCAAGTAATGATGGATAAATTATAATATATCCTATTGCATATATATGCATGAAAGACAATGTGAATCTTAAGCTCTTAAAAGTACTTCTAGAGGACTCCTCTGCCCCATTACATGAAATTGGCAGGAAAATTGGAGTATTTTCGCCTTCGGCGGTCAGCAGAAGAATAAAGGAGATGAAGAGAAAACGTATGATCACCTCTGAAACTGTTGTTTTTGATCCAAAGAAAATAGGTCTTGATTATAT
>DARE01000009.1:0-8073 GCA_002503205.1 Thermoplasmatales archaeon UBA447
TATACCATATATGCTTGCAACGATAAGATATTCAGCTTTTGACAGAGTAAGGAAGCTAGACAACAGGTTGTTCTGGCATCGTAGCGACCATACTCCCGGACTTACCTCACACACATCTCTGGCCTTAAGTATTTTCGGCAGTTCAGTATTCTTGTTTGGATTCAGGTATGATCCTACCACCTTGGATCCATTCTCGATGAAGTTGGCCATAACAAAGAAGAAATCATCCTCAACCAGGTTTTTCCCATCCTCTGCGGGTTCAATTCCGATACACGCAACAGTTGTCTCTTCCGTCTCTGCTACTTCACTGAAAGCACCAGCCGCATGATCAAGTTTTCTCAGGTACTCAATCCTCATGCCAGTAATCATTTGTGAAAAAGTTATCAGTGCCTCTGATATTTTGTGCAATTCGCCGGAATTGAAAATGAAATGCGCATAATATCTTCCTTCTTCAATGTAAGAATAGTCCAGGACAGTACTGGGAAACGAAGATACCGCAGCATTTAGCACCTGTTCATAAACAGTGCTAAGATCTGCCATTTCTCTTCTTACCTGCCAGAGTCCATCCTGGAATTTGGCTCCAACCCGGTTGAAAAAGAGTGATATGTTCTTTTCTTTCTCTGCTCCGGAGGGCAGAAAAAGATTGAATGAAACTTTTCCATCCTGAAGGCTAATCCCAACCGGTGCCCGGAAGCTGGATCCCCACATAAATCCTGAATCGGGTTCAGCTATTCCAGGAATTGAAACAAGGATCTCATAATCCAGGAAAAGTGGCATATTGCTCAGTATATCACTGGTTATGCTTCCATCAAAGTTCATGTTTTATTACCTCCATCTGAAATCTCATATCCTTTTGCCGATAGATCTCTCAGTTTCAAACCGGTGTTTTCGCTTACGATTTTATATATTTGTACGCACAACATTTTATATTACCTCAACACTATGTTTGTAAATCCCAAGGAAAGAAGCATGATTATCAAATAAACAACTGAAAAGTTAAGCAGTCCTTTTGCAAAATTCCCCCTGTAATTCCTGCCATGCAGTTTTAGTGTAAATACAACTAGAAATGATCCCATTAAAAGCATTATTATGAGATAACTTACAAAAGACAAGCCGGACCTTAAGACGACAGGAATGAACGACAGCGCAATCACAATTCCTGCATTCAGGCTTATCACATGTATGGAAGTGATAGCCCCTCTTCTAGCGGGAAGCATGGGGATATCAGTGTTTTTGTAATCTTCGCTGTGCACCAGTGAAAATACAAGAAAGTGAAAGGACATCCATGCGAAAACAAAGATTGATATTAATACAGGAAAGAGGTCAAATACTATCCCTCCACTCATCCAACCAGAAAGACTTGCAAAGCTACCTGCAATACTCCCAATAACGATGTTAAGAACAGTTTTTCTTTTGAGAATCACTGTGTAAAGGACTGAATAACTTAGAAGGCCCAATGTCAGAAATATAGTAGCCAGATAGTTTATCAGTAGGAATGCAACGGCAAAACCTAATGCAAATGAAAGAACGGATATGAATTTAAGTTTAGCAAGATTTTCATTCACCAGTGGAACCCTGAAGGAAGTTCTATCCATGAGGCCATCTACATCCCTGTCATAGATGTTGTTGAAGAGCACATCAGACATAGACATAAGATAACCTGCCCCTATCAGTGGCAATAGAATTATCAGATTGGTTGTTCAATTTGGATTCGCAAGAAAGCTTGAAACTGTAACAATCAAAACAATTAGTGTTACACTTGAATTCGAAATTTTTACAAATTCACTAATCTTCAAAATGTTACACCAGAATGTAATATTTATAGCTGAGAATATTTAACGTTTGACACAGTTGAGCATGAAATTTCGCTTCGATAAAAGATAAGATATCAATCAAGGCAATTCTAAATTTTGAACAGATATTTTCTGATTTACAATTCAGGCACTCATAGGAGCTGTTAAATTGAGATGATTACAGCCGGGCCATTGAAAAGTTTTGATTTATCCAATGTAGGAGGTTGAATCGGAATCAAATTTGCTTACAATCCTGAAAGAAGATCCATTTCCACCACTAACATTAAGTATTTCAGGATAAAGTCTCCATAAGTCGTTGCTGCTCATTTTGCTCGCGGGGTGGTCATTGCCGAACGCCTTTTCGGCAACTAAGGCGGTCATTCTTCTTGCTTCACTTTCATCTATGAACCCACAGGAATGCAAATACTCATGTGTCAGAATCATGTAAATGAAGGAATTGAATTCCCTAGTAGAACGGCTTAATCTCATCATGGCATATACGAGGTTTTCATTCATAACTATGTAATTTCCACCTACCTGCCAGAACGCACCAAGTGTAGGCGGCAGGTCAGCCAGTGCCAGCCCAAGTCCGGATCTCTCTCGACCAGTGGCTGATTTCACTGTTTTCTTTACCAGCGAAAATATCTGGTCATAATCCATGACTGGATCAAGGGATAAATTGGAATCTCCAGGGCCCTTAAGCTCGTTAGGATGTTTTTTTAACGAAAGGTTTGCCATCGCTTCAATCTCCCTGTTTGCTATATTTGCCCTGTTAGGTTCATTATCACTCTGAAAGGCAAGAAATGTCATGGATGCCCAATCCCGACTTCTATTTATGTTTTAGCTGTTATTCAGTAGTTACTTTCGTCATTATTTTTATTACATTGGAGTTGAATATCCTTCTCTCATATCATCAGAAGCATCATAACTTCCGAATCCAGGGATATTCAGCTGGAAATCTTTTAGTTTAACCTCTGATTAACTATTTTCTTAGGAAAGGCAGGTAATTAAAATTCAGAGAAAATCACTTTAGCAGGTGTATAACGGCTCCATCATATGAAATAGCACAATGCATTTGCCAGTTTTTGTACAAATAGTTATATTTAAAGTGAAGGCAGATTGGCGATTGAATCAGTAATAAATATACATATATTGAATGGGGATCACACGTTAAGGCTTTTTAGGAACAATGTGCTCTATCGTTTATGCAGAAAGAGATTCTAATACTTATGGATCCACCAAAATCACTCAGGCCGCCAGGAGCACTTAGGGCAGATGTTGCCTGGAAGCTTTTCTTTCCAGATGAAATGGGGCACATCTCTATGGCATCATTCAGGACTGTTGACAAATTCAAACGATGGCTATGGGAAGAACTATCTTCGAAAGGTGGGCATCTTACTCCAAATACCGATGAACCTACAATAATTATTGCCCCTACAATGACTTCAGAGGCACAGGATTTCATCAACAGGATTTGCTCCTACTGGTCAGATCAAATTTTCTATCCGGAGGTGAAAGATGGCCAGATAGACATGAACAGGAAGGGTGAGAACCGCTGGACACCACCCGTATTAAGCACAGAAGGAATCCAACAGCCAGGTTCATCCTTGTCTGTTTTTCACCAGTCTTTTGAGGAGGGGGATAACACTTTCCTATCAACATCCTTTGGCCCTTCCAGGATATTTGCCAGACGGTACAACATCAAGCCTGACCAAACTTACTCAAGGTTTCACAGCCACAGCTTCACTGACGAGCTCTACCTGGTCATTAAAGGCAAAGGGACTCTCAGAATAGCCGGACACAATGTCAGAATAAGTAAGGGTGATCTCATTGACAAGCCCGTCGGCCCAGATATCTCCACGCAGTTTCTTGCAGATTTGGGTGAAGAGCTGGCAATTCTCGATATTGAGGTTGGGCCTGTAGACAGCCGTGGGTTCAAGGACATGGTCAGTTATCCGGACCACAGAGAACTGTTATTCGAGAGAGGAGGATGGAATTTCGTAATCCCGTATGACAACATAATGCCCGCTAAAGACCTCTATGAAAATTATGAAAGCGGATACAAAAGAAACAGGGATGGGTCGTGGGAACCTAAGGATGTTCCCGGTTTCAAAAAAAGGAACAGATAGGGATCGGACTTAGAAACGGAATATTGCTTCAATATCCATAACTCTGGTCGTTTCTATGAAAATAATTTCTTCTTCCCTGGCATTATTAATGTTTTACACTGAATAATTTTTGATGATAAAATCACAAAAGGTCAAGGTTATGGAATCACCGTATTGTTCATTTGATGAATTTAGAATGATTATATTTTTATCTACCTTATCCGTATATATTTATTAAAAGTACTGCCAGAATTTGTCCTGCCACAGATCGTATTCCTCCTTCAGTTCCTGAATATGTTCAACCCTGAAATCAGGTTCCCTGGACTTTTCGCCGTACTCTCTGTTTAACTCATCAACTGACGCTTTAGACAGGGTGTCAAAATATTCCTTTATCTCATTTTCAAGTTTAGGGTGGAGGCGGTTCACTCTTGGCCCTGTGAAAAGAACCTTGAAGAATCTGTTTTCACCAAGTGTGACATTGAAGATCCTCCATTGCAATTCTGCTTTCTTCTTCATCTCATTTCCAGTAAGGTTGGCAAGATGCATCACGACAGTTTCCTCATGCTTTGAATCATTAACCTGAAATGATATTTCAAGACCTTTTCCCATGTTTCATCCCAATGTTTAAAACAGAAGCAATATTAATAAATCTATCAGAAAGAGAAAATATAGAATTCAACTGGAAGCTAATTCCCGCTCTTGAAGGCCGGCCACAGAAGCTTTATATACTATTATGAAGAAAGCAATAAAAATGGGCACCAGAAAGAAATCGCTGATCAATGTTACTGATTCTATATACCAAAATGCTGAAAAAGAGAGAAGAATGGCGGATACGGCTACCTTTACAGTTGCCTGCTTCACCTTCCTGATCTGATTTCTAAGTATGTATGAAGCCGCAATCACAACAACCACCCCAAAGATTAAACCGAGCACAGTTGAGGAATAGCTCTCCGGATAGAGTGCAACCAGAACAATTGCCGCCTCAAAGGCTTCTACGGCTCCTACAGAAAGGGCGGTAAAACTCACACCCTTTTCCGCCTCTTCATGATGGTTCTTTGGAAATCCCTTTCTTGAGAATTTTTGTGATCGTCTGGCACTCCTGGCAAGCCTGATACCGAAATAAAGAAGGAATGTTGCGGAAAAAATTCTGACATAGAAAAGTGGGAACATGGATACAAGGTTCCCAACTATCGCGGTTGGGATCATGACTACCAGAACGCCTCCTGCAGCAAGAAAATATGGCTTCGATGTGCTGAATCCGGACGAAAGTGCCATCGCAACTGCGGATGCTTCAGACATTTCCAGAACAGTGATACCAAGTGCTGCAAGGAATACCGCTGTTTCAAAGTTCATAATACCTGATAATCCTTATTACTTAAACTTCTGCGATAAAATGACACAAATAATGGAGAATTGCGTCCCCTTTCCTTTTTTATGGGCATTAAGCACTCTCCTGCTGTTCAGGCATTGAACTTACCAGAATCTCTGATTAATCAAAATAAATTAAGGATGAAGGTCAAATCTATCCAGCATCATGACCTTATCCCATGCCTTAATAAAATCCCGGACAAATTTTTCTTCAGAATCAGAGCTGGCATAAACTTCGGAAACTGCCCTAAGTTCTGAATGCGCTCCAAATATCAGGTCTACTCGGCTAGCCTTCCATTTCAACTTTCCGGATTTCATGTCGAAACCTTCGAAAAGATTGGTGTTATTTTCAACTGGCCTCCATTCAGTATCATTGTCGAGAATGTTTTTCATGAACGCGTTGTTAAGTTTTCCAGGAGTTTCGGTCAGAATTCCGGTTTTTGATCTTCCGAAGTTCAGGCCCATAGCCCTCATTCCTCCAACCAGAACGGTCATCTCAGGAACAGTAAGCCGAAGCAGCTGTGCTCTGTCAACCAGGTAAAACTCTGGTTTGCTGATGTTCTCGCTTGAGTAGTTCCTGAACCCATCTATGGATGGTTCAAGAACCTTGAATGATTCCTCTTCAGTTTGTTCGGATGAAGCATCCCCCCTCCCGGGTGTGAATGGGACTTCCATCTCGTAACCTGCCTCGGCAGCTGCATTTTCAACTGCAGAGCAGCCTGCCAGAACTATGGTATCCGCAATGGAGATCTCTGTGCCATCCTTCCTGGATGCGTTAAATTCCTCTCTGACTTTTTCCAGGGCTTTCAAAACCTTTGCCAGCTGGTCAGGCATGTTTATCTTCCACTTATTTTGTGGAGCCAGCCTTATTCTTGCCCCATTTGCACCTCCTCTCTTGTCACTGCCTCTGAAAGTGGATGCTGAGGACCAGGCGGTGTAAGCAAGCTCGAAGGAAGATAGGCCCGTTTCCCGGATCATTTCTTTTAGTTTCTTTATATCTGAAGCATTAACAAGGGGATGTTCAGGGACAGGTATTGGATCCTGCCAGATCAGGTCCTCAAGTGGGACCTCATCCCCAAGATATCTGCTTTTTGGGCCCATGTCCCTGTGGGTCAGCTTGAACCATGCCCTTGCAAATGATTTTTCAAATTCTTCTGGGTGTGAAAGGAATTTCCTGGATATCTTTTCGTATGATGGATCGAATCTCAATGCAAGATCTGTGGTAAGCATTGTAGGTTTGTGGAATTTCCCAGGGATGTGGGCATCAGGAATACTCTCAGGTCCATTCTTTGCGATCCACTGGAACGCACCTGCAGGGCTCTTTGTAAGCTCCCATTCATAATCAAAGAGGTTTTTCAGGAATCCCATTGACCATTTAGTAGGTGTGTTTGTCCATGTTACCTCTGGCCCACCACCTATAGTATCTTCCCCCTTTCCAGTTCTGTAAGTGCTCTTCCACCCCAACCCCATTTGTTCTATTGGGGCCGCCTCAGGTTCCGGTCCAACATGTGAGGCAGGTCCAGCCCCATGAGTTTTCCCGAATGAATGTCCACCAGCTATAAGGGCCACAGTCTCTTCATCATTCATGGCCATTCTGGAAAATGTTTCCCGTATATCTGTACCGGCTGCAACTGGATCAGGGTTTCCGTTTGGCCCTTCAG
The DNA here is from genome assembly GCA_002503205.1 of Thermoplasmatales archaeon UBA447. GTDB lineage: Archaea > Thermoplasmatota > Thermoplasmata > Thermoplasmatales > Thermoplasmataceae > UBA447. Next base: position 6,931 of record DARE01000009.1, read on the forward strand.
GATTAACATAAATGAGGCCCATCTGTACTGCGGCAAGAGGATTTTCAAGGTTTCTCACTCCGGTATACCTTGTGTCGTCAAGCCATTTTCCCTCCGGTCCCCAGTAAACAGATATATCTGGCTCATAGACGTCAGTTCTTCCGCCTCCAAAGCCAAAGGTCCTGAACCCCATGCTTTCAAGCGCGACGTTCCCCGCAAGTATAATCAGGTCCCCCCATGAGAGTTTTCTTCCATATTTCTGCTTGACGGGCCAGAGAAGTCTTCTTGCTTTGTCAAGGTTAACATTATCAGGCCAGCTGTTAACAGGAGCAAATCTCTGCTGGGCAGAGCCAGCTCCACCTCTTCCGTCACCTGTTCTGTAGGTTCCAGCGCTGTGCCAGGCCATTCTTATGAAAAGAGGGCCATAATTTCCAAAATCTGCCGGCCACCAGTCCTGTGAGGTGGTCATAACCTTTTCAATGTCCTTCTTCACTTCTTTAAGGTCAAGAGTTAGGAATTCCTTTGCATAATTGTATTCTCTGCCAGTTGGATTGGACTCTACGGAATTGCTTCTGAGTATCCCAAGGTCAAGCCTTTCAGGCCACCAGTCTTCTATTCTCTTTGACTGCGCAGGTTTATGCATGACGGGGCATCCATCTTCTGACATGTTAAATGCCGCCTCCTATCAAGCAAAACTCTTCATTTTCTTCTTTCTTCGTATCCGGCCTTGGCCTTTCATTTCCTTCCAATATCATAACGCACACACCTTATTTTTATTTACTATTATTTAGAAATAAGTATTATCTATTTAATCTTTTTTATACTTCAAAATATGAAAAATTCAATGGTCCCTATCATCTTTCAAATGAATTTCAAGATAATCTAGCCTCATTTCTAACACCTGCACGATTTGATTAAGTGTGCTGACAATAAAAGTAAATTTTTCAGAATAAGTTTAAACTGAATTTAAGTAGTAGTTGGAAATTTATCATACATGGAGTTCAGAAAATTGAGCCGTGCAGAGGAGGTAGTTATAATTCACAGAGGTACTGAGCCACCTTTCAGTGGGGAATATGATGATTTCTTTAAAAAAGGCACCTACCTCTGCAAGAGATGTGGAACTCCACTTTACCGATCGGAATCAAAATTCGATGCAGGCTGTGG
>DARE01000009.1:8209-22294 GCA_002503205.1 Thermoplasmatales archaeon UBA447
AATTCAATTTCAATGGTCTTTAAGGAGGATAGTGATTGATATGGCAGGAAAAATAGAGGAGATATATCTTGGCGGTGGCTGTTTCTGGTGCACTGAAGCAGTTTTCCAGGAGGTAACTGGCGTTACGGAAGTGGACAGCGGATATTCGGGCGGTTCGGTAGAGAACCCCTCATATGAGGAAGTCTGTTCAGGCAGGACGGGACATGCGGAGGTAGTAAGGATAAGATTCGATCCTGATATCATAACCTTGAGGGAGGTTCTAGAAATTTTCTTTGACACACATGATCCCACTACATTGAACAGGCAGGGCCATGACGTTGGCGAGCAATACAGATCCGTTATATTTTATGTGGATAACAATCAGAGGGAAGTTGCCCAGTCCATGATTAGGGAACTGACTGAGAGCAAAAAGTTCCGGAAGCCCATAGTAACTGCTCTTGAACCTTTCAAAAACTTCTATTCCTCTGAATCCTACCACAAGAATTATTACAGGGAAAATGAATATGCACCGTACTGCACATTTGTTATATCGCCGAAACTTGAAAAATTCAGAAAATCAAAGCCAATGCTTCTAAAACGTTAATCAGTGCAAAAGACCGGGAAGAGACAAATTTAAAGCATCCTCCCATATTTCCATCAAGATATCCAGATGAGTTTTGACTATGATGCAGTGATAGTTGGTGCAGGAACCTCCGGTCTTTCAGCAGGTGCTGCACTTGAAAAGGCAGGAAAAAAATACATCATACTTGACAAGAAACAGGAGATAGGTCTTCCTGTCAGGTCTACAGGTGCAGTGTCCCTGGAATGGGTAAACAGGATAGGGATGCCAACTGATCCATCAATAGTCGCTTCCGGAATCAAGGCAATGAGTTTCCGCACGGATAAAGGAAAGCACATAGATATGAGATTTGACAGAAATGTTGGCCTCGTCTATGATTTCACCAGATACGAAAAATTTCTATCCAGCAGTTTCGCGGGAAAACTGAACATAAAAATGAATACGCGTGTATCTGGAATAAGCGGAAATACAGTGTCCACAGACAGTGGTGATTATACAGGAAAGTATATAATAATGGCAGCTGGGCCGCAATCATCTTTTGGGCAGAAACTTGACAGGAAAAGCGTGCTTGTTGCTTATGAGGAAACACGAAAACTTCCAGCAAGGGATGATTTCCAGATGATACTCTGGTTCAGTGATATGGCTCCTGGAGGTTATTTCTGGGATTTTGCTGACACAGAAGCGACGAGAAAGATAGGCGTATGTTATTATCCAGTATCCGGGGAAGCACCCAGAGAGGTTCTAAAGAAGTTCACTGAAAAATTTCCTGAACTGGCCGGGGATGTGGCCCATACAATGGCACACCAGATACCGCTTGCAAGCCCTTCTAAGAAGGTAACAGAAGGAAATGTAATGTACACTGGGGACATGGTAAATGCTGTCCTGAATACAACTGCTGGCGGCCTTCAGGGTGCATTCTGGTCAGGGAAATCAGCAGGTGAGGCTGTTGCAGCAGATAATCCATCCTATTACCAGAAAATTTGGGATTCGGAAATCAGACCCTGGCTTCTTAGACATCACAATCTTCACAGAAAAATTCACAGCAATGGGTCCAGGTCAGTTGGAAGATACATAAGCCTGGCAAAGATCATGCCAAAGTCCATGCAGAAAAAAATATTCGGTGGGCTTTAAAACTCTAGCGTGGGGATGTCTGCCTGGTGTGTGCAATCCCCTTTGCTGAGAGCACTGGAATTGTGGCTATGGCAAATATTCCAAGGAATATCCATGTCCACATGAAGGCGAATCCATCAAGAAGGCCAGCTATTGCAGCTATCAGAGATCCTAATCCAATCTGTATTGAATTTATAACCCCAACTGAGAGTGCAAGATATTCCTTTTCCTTTTCAAAGCTTGCCACAACAGCATATTCAAGTGATATCACAAGAGTGGCGGCGAGCCCCACAAAGATAAGTATAAACCAGTAGGACAGGTGTGGGGAAAATGGAAGCATTATTATCACAATGCCAGCAATTGCGGAGAATATTCCTGCCTTTATTATCACTCTCCCCCTCCTGAAGAATGGCACCAGGAGGCCACCTGCAATTCCAGAAAGCGGGATGATGCCTCCAAGCACTGATGCAGTTCCTGTTCCTATACCCACAGTTTCTGCAAAACTTTTGAAATACTCGGGAACACTGTAATTCATTGCCCAGAGTCCTAGGAAGCCTATCCCGATAATCCAGATGTATGGGGAAAGCAGCCTTTCCCTTATTGCTGCCCCATCCATATGGAATTTTATCCCTCTGGGTTTGACCTCGTACTGCATGAACAGTGTTGCTGCAAGGAGCAGCAGTGCAGAAATCAGGAAATCATTCCTCCATCCTAAGTAAACCACAACAGGGGAAAAAGCGATTATTCCAGCAGTCGCGCCTAAGTTGTAGGAAGCATTGTAGTATCCAATCAGGGAAGCAGTTTTTCCTGGTGATATGCCTCCAAGGATTGCGATTGCAGTGCTGAAGAAGAATGCTGCACCAATTCCAGTTATAAATCGGGAGGAAAGAAATACGGCAAAGTCAGGGGAAACCCAGGAAAGAAGAGATCCTCCCACCATCACATACAGGCCGATCATTGCTGTGTTCCTGGCTCCTATCCTGGCCGATATTATGCCTGCAGGAATCTGAAAAATGCCTGCACCTACCAGAAAGAGGGCCAGAGCAATTCCCATAAGTGAAAAATTAACATCGAAGGTTTTCGAGATGGCAATAAGCGCTGGCGAGATATTGAACCACATAACAGAATAAAATAGCCTGGAAACAAGTATCGAACTGACCCCCAGGTTATCCTTCTTCATTTCCCATGTGAATTACAGACTATATTTAACACATGATCATGGCTGTTTGTGACAAGTTTAAGCTGCAAAGAATTTATTACGTTTCTAAACATAATTAATAATGGCAGCCAGCAGAAAGGAGATCCTAAGCTGGGTTGCTAAGGGCAACGAAGATGCCAGCAACCTCGTTGATCTCCCATGGAAGATCACTGAAACAGATAATGTTGTGATACTGCAGAATGATCAGGTTCCTTTCTCAATCTTCCTTACATTTGGAGAGGCAATAATGAGAATGCATCTGAGGAGCGGCATCGAAACAGCAGTTCTTGAGAATCAGCCAAGACTGTCAATTTACAGGACACTTCTCCTGCTTAACAGGCAGCTGGACCTTGTAAAATTCATGCTTGAGGGTATGAATGAAGAGGTTGTTGCCAGGGTTGATCTGGAACTGGTGAATCTGAGCAAGGAAGAATTCAACGATGGGATGAATACACTTCTCTCCTCCATATATCTAATGGTGAGGGCCCTAAAATTGGAGGATCAGTTCCGGGAGGGAATAACTCAGAGGATGATAATGATGGTACAGGACATGATAAGGCAGGGAAAGACGAGAGAGGATATCCTTGCGTTTCTAACAGACAGGATAGGGCTTCCTAAGGATCAGGCTGAACAGGTCCTTAAGGAGATGATAGGTAGTGCGGATGATTCAAAGATAGGGGGTTTATACGGATGATGGGGAGCGAGAAGACATACGAGATAGGAGACCTGAAAGAACCGATGCAGAACATAAACATAAAAGGGAAGATAGTAAATATAAACCTTCGAAAAGTATCCAATGAAAGAGGGGAATCCGTCTATCATTACGGAATAATCGGTGACAGAACTGGCACTATACCTTTTACCGCCTGGAGCCTTTCCTCTTCCCTGAAGCAGGGGGATGTGGTTGCCATAAGAAACTGTTCAACCAGAGACTTCAAAGGGAGCATCAGGCTGTACCTTGATTCCTCTTCGGCAGTAAAGCTCCTTCCGGGAGAAGACATGGAAGTCCACAGGAGTTCCGCATCGCTTAAGATCGGGCAGTTATCCAGAAGCACCCCATACGTTTCGGTAAGGGGGAAAATCGGGAAGGTATACGAAAGGGAATTCGAGAAAGATGGAAAGAAGACCACCATATATTCCACAAGCATAGAGGATGAGACCGGCAGAATAAGGCTCTCCTCATTCGGCAAGCCGCTTGAAGAAGGATCTGAGATCGAGATACAGGGTGCCAGACTATCGGAATATAATGGCTCTCTGAGAATATCCGTGAATGAGAATTCTCAGGTGTCAAAGGTAAAGCTTGGGTTAAAAATAGGGGAAAGGTACCATGACATCGGAACAATTTCATCTCCCGTTGGCGGCATCAGCATAAGAGCTGTGTGCATTTCAATGGGGGAAAAGAGTGGCCTTATTTACAGGTGTTCTGAGTGCAACAAAAAGGTTGACGAGATTAGGTGCAATGATCACCCTGATGCCCCAATAAAGTACGATATTTTTGCCTATTTCACTATGGATGATGGGACAGGCACAATTCAGGCAAGTGCAGGATCAAGGGCGATGCTTGAGATACTTGGCATAAAGGAGGAGGAATTCACTCCGCAGAACAGAGCTATAAACAAAAACATGATAAGGGATCGCATACACGAGAAGATGCTTGGGCGCGCATTCAAAATCTCCGGGGATGTAAGGGAGCAAAATGTTGGCTTATCCCTGAGGGGATTCAGCATCTCACAGATTTCAGATCAGGATATATCTGCAATGACCCTGGAACAGGAGGCTGATTTCCAGTGATGGCAAGGAAAAGGGAATTCAGTTACTGGATCAGCGCACGAGAGCTCAGAGAGACAAAAATTCAGGATGAAACAGAGGAAAATGGAAAGAAAAGGTCATATGTCATAACTCCGCTTGGAACCAGGGCACGAAGGATAGTTTTCTGCGGTGTGATGTCCCAGAAAAACCAGGAGGAAAATATGACAAGGGCAACAATAAATGACGGTTCCTCCAATTTTTATGTCACTGCATTTTCCAATGAATATGGGATGGACGTGAAAAATTCACTGGACTCAATAGAACCAGGTTCAGAGGTCTTTGTCATGGGGAGGGTCAACACTTATTCAAACAACGATCGCCTTTATGTCAATGTTAATCCGGAAACAGTGAGCCTCACAGATTCAGAGACAAGAAAATTCTGGCTGGCAAGAGTGCGTTATCTTGCCAGAAGGAAGATGCTGGCGGTTACACAGGCGAGAAAGAACCCTTCTGCAGAGGACCTGATCAGTAAAGGCTATACCAGAGAGGAGGCAGAATCCGCTTTGAGATCAGTCCAGCACTATCCAGATTTTGATCTGTCACAGCTTCAGGAAGCCGTATCCGCGGATAGCATCCCAGAAACGGGGAGCAAGGATAGCGAAAACAGGAACTTTGTGCTGGACTATATCCGCAATAACGACACGGACGGGATGGGATGCAGATATGATGATCTTGTTGCAGCGGCTTCGAACATCGGACTTCAGCAGGGAGATCTGGATGAACTTCTGAACACGCTGGGTTCGGATGGGGAGATATTTGAGGTATCCTTGAAGAGGTACAAGATCATCTGACAGGGAATATGCCTTCGTGAGGGGGAGGCGCCATCTCTGTGTTGTGCCTTACAGTATAGGCGCAGTCCTGCCTCTGGAATCCTGTAAGGACATACCCTGACCTGAATATTTTTCTGAATGTTTCTCTGTAATTTATTCTCAAATTAAGGGCTTTCTCAGGAGCCTCTCTCTTTATTTTTAGAAAATCATCCGGGATTCTGAGGAGAAAAGGAGATTTTGAATCGATTAACGAGATCATCCTTTCCTCATCCCCTGGAGAAATAATATCTTCCGGAACAGTGCCCGGGGATTGTTTCTCCTTTATCCACCATTCGCACACAACCCTGTCTGTGGGGTTGCCTCTGTTCAGGCTATCATCCATGTTGCCATAGAAATTTGGTATGTAGGATCTGGCTATTCCTCCAAGTTTTCCAATATTCAGGTTGGCATTAAGTGCCATCAGGGGATCGAATGTCCAGCATATAAGGTCATATCCCTGCTTTATAGCCCACTCCTTCTGTCTAAGTTTCAGCTGCTGCCCTATGCCAGCGTATTTTCTGTCCTGAATAACACCGGTCATATGGGAGTAAAGATAGCTGTGGTTTCCGAATCTGGCAGGAAAACTGAAAGACATCCCTATTGATTGTCCCTTATCCTTTGCAAGGAGAACAAGACCACCATGAAATCTCATTGCCGCTACAGTATCCTTAACAATCTGAGCCATTTCAGTCATTCCCCAGGCAGATCTGATAACAGGTACAATTTCTCCAATTTCATCAGGGTCTTCAACAGGGACTATCTCCATAGTCAGTAATGGTTGTCAGGAATAAATATCTCTTTGAAAGTATGAAAACACATTTAACCTAATTCATATATTGTTTCATATGAAACTACAGATGAGACTGGTCACCATGCCAATGGTCACTCCTTTCGAGACGAGCTTCGGAAGAGAGACCCACAGAAATGCCCTGATATTCAACCTTGAACATGATGGAATATCGGCTTATTCCGAATGCGTTACGGACAGGGATCCACATTACAGTTATGAGGACAATACAACTGCGTCCCACATAATATCTGATTACCTTGCATCAAGAGTAAAGGGCCTTCCAGAACCTTCAGAATTCATTGAATCAGTGGTTGATGTGAAGGGGCACAACATGGCCAAGGCTGCAATGGAGATGCTTCTCTGGGATTACCATTCAAGGGCTGGAAACATTCCACTGCACAGAGCGCTGGGAAAATCAAGGGGTTATGCAATGGTTGGGGTTTCTATAGGAATGGATTCTGTGGAAAACGTTGCAAAGCGTGCGGCTGATGCAAAAAACTCCGGATATATGAGAGTCAAGATAAAGATAAAAAAAGGGCGGGAGAGGGAACTTGTCTCCAGGGTAAGATCTGCCATTGGGGATTTTCCCATGAGTGTCGACGCTAACACGGATTACCGAATAAGTGACCTGGAAACACTGAAGTCACTTGATGAATTTGGCCTTGTGTACATGGAGCAGCCGCTTGAACATACGGATATCGTGGATCATGCCTATCTGGCTAAAAATATCCGAACACCAGTATGCCTGGACGAATCTATACTTTCAGAGGAGGATGCAAGAAAGGCCATAGATATTGGCGCATGCAAGGTCATTAACATAAAACCCGGCAGAGTCGGCGGCCTTACAGAATCTGTGAGAATTGCAAAAAAGGCAAGGGAAAAGGGTTGCCATGTTTGGGTAGGGGGCATGCTGGAGACAGGTATTGGAAGGGCGTTCAATGTTGCAATGGCTTCCAATGGCCTTATTGATTACCCCGGCGATACTTCTCCCAATTCACGCTATTTCAACAGGGATATTGTCAGGAACCCATTCAAAATGGAAGGGGGAAAGATAAAGCCCAATGACAATCCTGGAACAGGTGTGGATGTGGACAGGGAAGAGCTGGAAAAAGTAACTGTCTGGAAAAAGGATCTGCTTTAGGTTACCAATGCAGCTTTAACTGCCTGGCAGCCTTCACCTCATCTATCCTTCCAACGCTAAGGTTCACTGGAAGGTGCTTCAGAGATTCCTCGTCCTGCCTGGAAGCACTGATCAGAGCATCAGCAAACTGGTCCAGATCCCTTTTAGAGACAGTTTCTGTTGGTTCAATCATCATGTCCTCATGGACATTAAGGGGGAAGTATACTGTGGGTGCGTGTATTCCAAGATCTATGAGGTACTTTGCCAGATCCAGTGCCCTCTTTCCCGTGTTCTCAGTCGTAAGGACAAGTTCATGCTTCTTCAGTTTCCCGAACGGAATTTTGAAATCATTTCCAAGCCTGCTGACAAGATAATTTGTATTCAGGACAGCACGAACTGTGTTCTCAGTAAGCCCATCTGATCCGTGGTATGTAATGTAAGCCCATGCTCGGAGAATTGTGCTGAATGCACCATAATATGGGGATACCTTACCTATAGTGTTTCTCAGGTCAAAATTCAGGAAGTATTTCCCATCGGGTGACTTCTCCACAACAGGGATTGGCAGGAATTCCTTCAGGAATTTTTTAACGCCAACCGGCCCAGATCCAGGGCCTCCACCCCCATGGGGTGTTGCAAATGTCTTGTGCAGGTTGAAGTGCACTACATCAAAGCCCATCAATCCGGGGGAGGTGATCCCCATAATGGCGTTGAAATTTGCTCCATCATAGTAAAGAAGCGCCCCAGACTTATGAACAATCTCTGCAATCTCTGTGATCCTCTTCTCAAAAAGGCCCAGTGTATTCGGATTGGTTATCATGAATGCTGCGGTCCGATCAGATAATGCGGCCTTAAGTGCATCCAGATCAACAGTTCCGTCAGGGGAGGAGGGTATTTCCACAACATCGAATCCGGCCATTGCAGCCGAAGCCGGGTTTGTTCCATGGGCCGAATCAGGGATGATGATTTCCCTTCTCTTTTCCAGTTCCCCCTTGCTTTCATGGTATTTCCTTATTATGAGAATGCCAGTGTATTCTCCATGGGCACCGGCCAGCGGCTGAAGTGTCACAGCATCCATATCAGAGAGCTCTGATAGATAGACCTGCAATTCGTACATCACCCTGAGGGAGCCCTGAATACTATCATCACCTACCAGAGGGTGTGTCTCTGAAAAATTCTCCATGGATGCTATCCTGTCAGCAAATTTTGGATTGAATTTCATCGTACATGAACCGAGGGGATATATGCCCAGGTCGACACCGTAATTCATCTGCGAAAGCCTGGTGAAGTGCCTGACAACATCGTATTCCGCAATCACTGGCAGATTCACATTATCTGTTCTCAATTCCTCAGGTATGAGATTTATGATGTTTTCATCTGCTTCAGGAACCTTATACCTGTTGTCAGAGTGTATTTCCGAGAGCAACGGTTCATCATATGTTGCCTGATGGTATGTCACTGAATCACCTCTATAGCCTTTGAAAGTGCCTCCAAGGACTCCGTCCCAGTCTTTTCTGTAACACTTAGAAAGACGCTTCCTTTAAGCTGCCTGTGTGGATTTTCAATAAGTTTTTCCAGTTCGATTCCTCCCGCAATACCTGACTCAGCAAGTTTATGCTGAAGGTCTCCTTTTCCGCTGTACTTAAGGATAACATCAGAAAACGGGACACCATTAAGCTCCCTTTTCAGCATTTTTGATCTGGAGACAGAATTAATGAGTTTCTGGCTGTTTTCCATTGTCTTAAGGGCAATTTTTTTCAGGCCTGAGGGGCCGATAATGCCAAGATATGATGTTGCAGCCACTGCGAACAGTGCCTGGTTTGTACAGATATTGCTCATTGCCTTTGCCCTTCTTATGTGCTGCTCCCGGGTCTGAAGAGTCATAACAAAAGCCCTTTTGCCTTGAGTGTCATTGGATTCCCCAATTATACGGCCAGGAGATTTTCTGGCAAATTCATTTCTGAAAGAGAGTATGCCAAGGAGTGGACCTCCTAGATTTCTGTGAAGACCCAACTGTTGGCCCTCCATCACATTTATGTCTGAACCAGTTTCACCAGGGGGCTTCAAAACTCCCAGGGCAATTGGATCGTAATAGGTTATAAGCAATGCTTTTTTCTTTATCTCAGAAATCTTTGCAACGTTTCTGTCAATGTTTCCAAGGGAACTCGGCTGTTCTGCGATAATTGCAGAGGTGTTGTCATTTATCTTGCCTTCCAGTGATTCAAGGTCAATGGTTCCGTCTGCAGGGGATATTCCGTATGGCACCAGGCGGACATTAAGGCCTGTCATGTAGCTATGCAAAACATTCAATTTGGATCTGTACATTGTTTCCGGAACGAGTATCTCTGATCCCTCATTGATTCTGTATGCCATCCTTGCTGCTTCTCCAAGGGCGGTGAATCCATCATACATGGATGAATTCGTAATATCCATTCCTGTGAGGTCTGATATAATGCTCTGGAATTCGAAAAGGGACTGGAGCATCCCCTGGGACATCTCTGCCTGATATGGGGTATATGAGGTGAGGAATTCCGATCTTCCTATAATTGAATCAACAGACGATGGTATTATCCGATCATAAATGCCATTCCCGAGAAAATTGTGCCTGAAGGATCTGTTCATGGAGGCAATCTCCTGAGACAGATGTGTGAGTTCAAACTCTGAAATCCCTCTTGGAATCTTAAGTTCTTTTTTTCTTATTTTTTGCGGCACATCCTGAAAAAGTTCATCTGTGGAATGGAAGCCTATCTCCTTTAACAATGGGGAGTCTTCAATCTCCATGGAAGGAGTGATATGGAAGTTTTCTAAATACTTACCTGAATAGTTTTATTAAATATTTTCTGGTGCTTTATTTGGGACATTTTTACCAGTACTTTGATCCCAATGAATTCTGTTTCAGGATTCCAAATTTGGATTTTAATCAGAACCTGCAAAAACATTTATTCATTTCTCCAATACTTGGCTGTTGCAATCCGAGGCATTGGAGTTTGTCGAGTCGGTAGCTTATCCTACATTTGGAACGATTCTACTGGGTGGTTTATCCGACAGCAGAAACAGAATACCCCTTCACACATCTGCTGGCCTGGCATATACGGGACTTGAAAGCAAAATAGAGACTAGGACGATGATATACATCGTTAAGGGGGAGCCTGTAGGTTACTTCAACAGGCAGAAAATGGAATATTCAGAAGAGTACAGGTCTCCATTTGCGGTCATGAAGGAGATGTCTCTGAATATTCTGGGAAGATTCAATCTGAATCCGGCTGAAAATTCTCTCTGCTTCGACTCTGAAAATATTGGGATACTGAGCGGAAGTTCCGATTCAGGTGCTGCAGCTCTTGGAAGGGCCCTGATTGAAATGAATCCCGGCGGTAAAGACATTGACATGGAGAAATTCGAGAACCGTCTCAGGGTAGTCTCAGAAAGTGTCGGACGAAGCCTTTACGGGGGATTGACAATCACAGAACGAACTGGAAGCAGGTGCTTCACAAGGCAGATACTGTCACCGGAAGCATTCAGCGATTTTGTTGTTCTGGGTTGCAGGTTCAATGAGACAAGGAAGCCCTCTGACGCAATCCATACAAACATTGTGAAGAGTTCCGAATATGAAGCAAGGGTCAAAAGAACTGCAGATAAAGCGGTGGAAATGGAAAAACTTGCGAAAAACTCCAAAATTCAGGAGATTTTTGAACTTTCCATGCATGACACTGACGAATACCACAGACTGATAGAGAGTGTGGGTGTTAAGATAATAAACAAGGGAATGGCCGAAGTCATAAACTCGGTGAATCAATACCGTCGGGAAAGTTGGGCCTCATATATAGTCACTGGAGGAACAAACGTCTTCGTGCCGGTACACAGGTCAGAGTACCTGTCACTCAGGGAAAGGCTTTCTGGGTTATGCGATGAAATTGTCCCCCTTAAGATTGCAGAAGGGGCCAGAATAATAGGGAAATCTTTCTGACATGCCTGGGCCGAATATTTCCGATAAGTATTAAATGAAAGAAAGTCATGACTGATCGTGGCGGATAAGAAGAATCAGGGGTTTCAGTCAGGAGCAGGACTGATCAGGTATTTTGATGAGGAGGAGATTAATGGGCCTGCCCTTGATCCTAAACTTATAATTTACATAGGGATCATAATGGCAGTGATCGTAGAACTTGCCAAGATTTTCTGGCCTGTCTAAACTTAAAAATCCTCCTGAACCCAAACAGAGACAGTAAATTTTGGTTTACAGTGTTTAGTATAGTCTAAAGATTATATCCAGAAACTTAATCCGGTCAAATGGCTTGGAAAAAATTGTTTCAGTAAAAGCCCTGGATAAAGCTGGTGGACATTTTGCAGTTAAAGTTGGGGATGAGACAATATTTGTTGCAAGGGGTAAGAATGGATATCATGCCATGGATGCAGTCTGTTCACATGCGAAGTGCATTCTCGGCCAGTACGATTCTGATAACATGACAGTGAAGTGCTACTGTCACGATGCAAAATTCGATCTCAGCTCAGGTAAGATGCTGGAACCTCCATTTGTGGCTCCAAACGCACCTAAGGACAAGCTATCACTCAGGTTGTTCAACGTCAGAGACAACGAAGGTTTTCTTGAAGTTGATGTCGATTAAACTGAAAGACATCGAAGAAAGTTTTTTATCAAATATTTTTAATTTTATTGGATTTTCGATTCCCGACAAAAAGAAATAAATGATCTGATACAATAGGGCTTGGCGCTCCGGTGGTGTAGCACGGTCAAGCATTAGGGACTCTCAATCCCCCGACTCGGGTCCAAATCCCGACCGGAGCATTTCAATAAAAAAAGTCTAATATCTTAAACCCTTTACTAATGAGACTTTGCCTAAAATCAAATTTTACTAAGGTAAATCTTGAAGGTTTAAAACAAAATTATAATTACATAAGATAGAACTAAAATCAAGATTGGATTAATATCCGATAATACTATAAGGGAGCATGGAAAGAAGTACACAGGGAAAGAGCAGGCTGGCTCTCTGGTACAGTGCCTTCAGGGGATTTTATGACCGGAACAATTCACAGAATGCCGATTTTATAGCCAGGTTTCTCTTTTCCTCAAGGAGTGTTATCCTTGTAATTTCAGCTCAGGCAGCAATCATTGCTGGCCTTATGGCATATCTATTTTCATTCTTTAATGCTGTCAGTTTTGTAATCCTTTTCATAGGTTTCATAGACGCTCATGCCCTCAGCAACCTTTCCAATGACTATTTTGGATATTTCAGGGGGGACGATTCACCCGATTCGCCCAGGAGAATGTATACTATACACCCTATAGCTGACGGGGTTATAACAAGACATGAGGCAAAATTATCCCTTATAGTCCTGCTTGTCATAGGGATAGCGATTGCTGCATATTTCACAATTACAGTGGGAATTTACACCCTTCTCTTCTTCGGATTAGGAGTTGCATTGCTTTTCTTCTATGATGCCGCCCCGACCCCGCTTAAGGCTATAGGGCTCGGCGAGATTGCAAGCTTCCTTGCCTGGGGACCAGTGATGATAGCTGGCGGATTCTATGTTATCAGCGGCCACCTTTCTGTGATACCTGTTATTGCTGGAATTCCCTATGGACTGGGCGTTATGTCCATCCTCTGGGGGAAGCATATAGATCAGGAGGCATATGACTCTTCCAAGAAGATCAGAACAATGCCTGTCATACTGGGAACAAAAGTGAGCAGGGATGCAGGAATTGCGATCATCTCTCTTGTGTATGTTTCCGTTGTTGTTTCAATACTTCTTGGGATTCTTCCAATAACATCAATAATTATTCTCATAAGTGTGCCTGCAGCGATAATGGGCATCAGAAGATTTGCCTCCCCAAGGCCTGAATCGCCACCAGAAGGATTTGTTGGATGGCCGCTCTGGTTTCACAGAGGGGCACTTAATTTTAACAGGCGTTTTGGATGGTCCTACATCCTTTCACTTATTGTAGCCGCCATTCTCATTCATGTCCCGGTTATTGGCCACTTCATTTTGCTCAGGATAATATAATCATTTTTTATGAGATAACTGAATAGATTTTTGTTTGAATAATTTCAACTACAGAACACAAATTACAACCTGGACGCAATATTATCCTTCCAGGTTTTTATTCAATTCATCCACTATTCTGTCAGGATCAGTTCCTATAATCTGAGTTAATCTTCTGTGCAATTCCAGGAGACGCTTGGCTGGTTGGTGAAGGCCTTTCCTGCTGTATGACTGAACAACATCATCAATATGCACATATTGTTTACCTGCTACAAGATTATCAGCATGGGCAACAATCATCTCTTCAAGGGTGGAGGGAATGAAATCCATGCCAGGCAGGGAGAGTGAAGACGCCTCCTCTCTGGTGATTCCGGCTCCCGTATGTTTCCTCACGGCCTCGACTATCCTGCTGTCTATATTCCTGTCAGCCAATATTTCCGAACCTATATAGGCATGAGTAATATCATGAACCTTTGTTTTGCCTATATCATGAAGAATTGCTGCCGCAGTCACTATATGGATATCTGCATCTGTCCCCTCCGCCATGCTCAATGCAAGCTTTTCAACAGCAAGGCAATGTTCGATAAGCCCATCAGAGGCACCCTCATCTTTGAGGATTCTTATGGCCTCTTCTGCATCAGGGATGATCTGTATCTTTTTTCCCTTTGCCTGTGGAATGACACGAAATCTGCCATTGAA
>DARE01000026.1:0-20272 GCA_002503205.1 Thermoplasmatales archaeon UBA447
TGTAAGTGAGTGAGGGCCGTCATTTGCAAGATTGTAGACGCTGAGATTATTCATCTGGATCTGTGCCATGAAACTTTTTGCGTAATAATTCTGCCCGACTATCCCGCTGCTGGTATTCATAAGGCCGAAATCACCGACTCCCATTGGGGCAGGTGAATCCAGATACAATGGTGTTACTGTTCCGTTAACCATTTTAAAATTCCTTGTCTTTGCTGGGAGGAAGAGATAATTATTGACGTTCTTGGATAACCCGTTTGATACGATCACTGAGCTGGATGTCGAATTGGACTGACTGTTCCTTGGCGTCACTGTGGGGTTAGAAACTGGTTGGGAGGCCGCAGAGTGCGAACCGTTATTTGCCATCAGGGAACTCATTCCATAGAGACCGGAAGCCGCCATAATAGTTGCGACCAGAACGGCCAGAAAAATCACTTTTTTATTTCGTTGCATGAATGATACTTCTTAGACGGTATTATAATCTTGATTCGTCCAATTGACTACATAATTAACTGTTTCTTGAAAATTTATTATGGTGGAGTCATATTTTTGTGGGAAAATAATTCAATTGGACACATAATAAACTATATATACTAAAATACTGAAAACGGTTCATTTGTGAAATGGATAATTCAGATTTAGTGTCATAATTTTTTTAATATTAACGTTAATGATATTTTTTATATTCAATAAGGAGAGAAATCCGCTTTCATAGGTACTCATAATTAATTCCATTGGGTCTAGATTATTTTTTAAAAATTGCCTATGATAAATTTGCATGGTTTTGAGTCACTAACAGATAATGCATCTATTAATGATAAAACAGGCAATTAGGACTACCTCTGGAAAACTTATTTTCCCGTTTAAGGTAAATGAGGTGCAATCTGAAAAAGTTAAGTATGGCCTAAGCATTTTTGAATTAGGCATACCTAATGAATAAGTGGACGGAAGCAATATTTTCTAAGCCAACTATTGTTGGTTCCGTCAGCATTCTGACTGCGAGTTACAATATAGCCACCATATCCGTCTCTATTACTCCAATAAGCGCATATCTCCATCTTGGTAGCGTTCAGCTTACTCTATTAACCTCTGCAATTATTATTGGAGCAATATTTGGAGCCTTTTTTTCTGGAATTTTTTCTGACAGATTTGGAAGAGTCGGCATTCTTACTCTTGATATGCTGACATTTATTGTTGCAGGAATTTTAAGCGCATTAGTCAGCAACTTCACTGAGCTGTTTATCCTGAGGCTGATCGTAGGCATTGGAGTTGGAACGGATTATGTCATAATCTTCACCTATATGGGGGAGGTAGATAGAGACGTACGGTTCAAGAATGTTAGCATGGCTGCAGTAATGTTCTTTGCAAATTTTGGAATACTCCTTTCATATGCCATAGGCTGGCTTTTGCTGCTGAAAGCAGGAGACATGGGCTGGAGATACATTCTTGCCAGTGGAGCTGTATTTGGAGCAGCTTCAATAATTGTCAGGATTGGTATGAGAGAATCCAGTTTGTGGAAAGCGAGACGGCTTGGATCATTTAGAGGAATTCTGTCAAAAATGTTTCATCCCTCTAACAATAAGAGGATGTTCAGGTTCTCTGCTCCATGGTTCCTCTATCAGATAGGTGACCAGAGCCTTACCCTATATCTCCCTGTCATATTGATACCCTATCTTGCCTTTTCTGACGCTGGAGGGGCTTTTGGCTCAATTTTTGTGAAACTTTTCACCATTCCTGCCTCGCTTGTAGCGGTACTGCTGATCAACAGAAAAGGAAAAGTGTTCCTTCAGAGGTCCGGGTTCCTTTTAAGGGCCATATTCCTGGGCAGCCTTGGCCTGATACTTTTTACAGGGCTTTACAGTGGGCCTGTGCTGGTAATCATCCTGCTAGGGCTTGCATTTTTCTTTGGAGCCATGGGGCCCGACAAGACAACTGTAATCATGCCTGCCATGAATTACCCTACTGAAATCAGGGGAACGGGCCAGGGTTTCAGTGAAACTCTTGGCAGGATTGGGGGGCTTTTCGGTGTGCTTGTTTACGGAATCCTGATCACAGCCGGTCCTGGCATAGGCCTGATTTTCCTTTCAGCCACATGTTTTCTGGGATTTGCCATATCTATGGTTCCCTGGCATATTGGATCCCTATCCAAAGAATGACCTTCTCCCTCTGAATTTAATTCCCAAATTCATTGCGGATTCTGGCCAATAATTGCGAGGCTATACAAAAGCATCAATCATATGGCCTTAAATCAGCGCCATCTTTTCCATTTCCTGTGCCTATACAATATAACTATGTGGCGGAAAGTGCCTGCTGAACATCAGCTATCAGGTCCTCAGTGTCTTCTATTCCTGTTGAGAATCGGATAAGACCATCGCCAATTCCCATCTCATGCCTCTTCTTTGGATCTATGGATCTGTGGCTGGTCTCAATCGGAAGTGAGACCAGACTCTCAACCCCACCAAGGCTTGAAGCAATCACAGGGATCTTCAGATGTTTCACAAATTTCTTAGCCTTCTCAAGACCACCCTCCAGTTCAAATGAGATCATCCCTCCGTAGCCTGAGAGATTTCTTTCTGCGACATGGTGATCAATGAAAGATTCCAGACCAGGATAATTTACCCTTTTTACTTTTGCCTCAGCGGAGAGGGCCTTAGCAATCTCCATCCCATTTATATTATGCCTTTCCATCCTCAGGCCAAGGGTCTTTGCCCCTCTGGCCACCAGAAAGCTCTGAAAAGGATCTGGATTTGAACCAAGCTGCCTCCTGAGGTTCTGCATCTCCATGAATGTGCTTTCACTGTCTGTTGAAGCAAGGCCATATATAGTATCGCTGTGGCCTGAGATATATTTGGTGGCGCTGTGAATGACAACTGAAGCCCCAAGTTCCAGAGGCCTCTGGTTGTAAGGTGAGGAAAATGTTGCATCCACCACAATGGGAACTATTTGCTCTCTGCACACCTTCGAAACGGTTGAAATATCGGATACCCTAAGTGTCGGGTTTACAACCGACTCAGTGTACACTAGATCGTAACCGGAACCTTTGAAATCAAGGGAATTTAATCTGTCTATTGAAATGAAGTCCACTCCTATTCCCATTTGTGGAAGGAGATTTTCAAATACGCCATGTGTTTGCCCATAGAGCTCCTCAACTGACAGTATCCGCTTGTGCTTCTTCGTCAGGGCAAGGACCGATGAAGCGATTGCCGCCATTCCGGAAGAAAATCCAAGAGCAAACTTTGAGCCTTCAATCGCCGAATATTTAAGCTCTAGGGATTGGGTAGTTGGGTTGTTCCAGCGGGAATAAATGTAAGGCTCTTTTCTGATCCTGTCTGTCAGCGCAGTGGGATCATCATTTGGATAGAGAAAAGTGGAAGCCTGGAATAATGGTGTTACGACGCTACCCATATGGGTATCCCTGAGTTCGCCTGACTGTACTGCCTTGGTTGTGAATCCACTCCTGGACATGATACAGCATAACAGGTTAAGAAATAATTGTTTCCCTCTATCCCATTTTTCCTTAGAGAAATTCAGGGTAAACTTATTCAATGAGATGTGCTGGGATTAACAGTTTTCACTTTGTGAGGATCAGATAAAATGGCAGAAAATTTTAAGGCTCTTTTATCCTCTTACTTGAGATCATAGATGAGCCCAAATGGTGCTTACAAGATAATCCAGGATCCAATAAATGGACCTGTTAAGGTACCTGAATATGTTCTCAAGATAATTGACTCACCAGAATTTCAGAGACTGAGAAACATCAGGCAGTTAGGCATGTGCCACTATGTTTTCCCTGGGGCAAACCACACAAGGTTTGAGCATTCCCTGGGCACCTATTACCTCTCATTGCAGTTTTCCGACATTCTCCACATTGAGGAACAGGATCTTCTTTCAGTATCTGCTCTTCTCCATGACATTGGGCATCCGCCAATCAGCCACGGTATAGAGGGATTCTTTGAAAGGATTACTGGGCTGGATCATGTTGAGGCAGGAAAGCAGATAATAACGGCGTCAGGAAAGTTCACTGAAAGTGGCATTCCAGGCATTCTGGACAGCATGGACCTTAGCCCGGAAAGGGTGTGCTCAATAATAGATGGAACCTCCTCACGGGATCGGCTTCTATCTAGAATTGTCAGCGGCCCAATGGATGTGGATGAAATGGATTACCTCAGGCGTGATTCCGTATACTGCGGAGTGAATGTAGGGAACATTGACTACAGGAGGATCATGAATGTGGCAATCAGGGATCAGGGAGATCTGTACATAGGGAGAAAGGGCATAACAGCCGTTGAGGGACTGCTCATTTCTCGCATACTGATGTACAGTTCAGTCTATTTCCATAAGACGAGCAGGATAGCGCAGGGAATGCTTGAGATAGCTCTTTCTCCTCTGACAGATGGCACAGATCCTTTCAGGATGGATGATGGCGATCTTATGAATATCCTGAAGATGAACATGGACAGGAGAATCTGCAGGCAGATAGTTCAGAGGGATCTCTTCAAGCCGATTTTCAGAACCCGCTATACCAGTGAAAAATTAACAATACTGAGGGAAAAACTGAATTCCATGGATGAGTCAGCAGGTGGAAAATACTTCCTTGACACTATTCCTCCTGTATCATTTAAAGGCCCGGGAAGGGTCAAATCCGATCTTAAGGTCATAGAGGGGGCTGAGATTCATGATCTAACTGAGGTTTCCCCGCTTGTCAGAACACTTGAGGAGACCATGGAGAATAAGGAGATCATCCTCTCTGCTGATTCAAAAATCGCAGAGGACCTGAAATCAGTCGTCAGTGGCACCATTAAGGGCCTTTGACATTCTGAACGCCCCCCTTGAACCTTCATAATACTCGTGGTAAAATTCAGGAATGTAAGAAATCACTTCATACCCATGCCTCCGGTAGAATGAAATCGCCCTGAGATTTTTTTCCCTGACCTCCAGTATTATCTCAGAGAAGGATCTCTTCCTGGCTTCCTCCTCGAGATACTCCATCAACCTGTCGGATATTCCCTTACCGTGGAATTCAGGAAGGACTGCAATTGTCTCTATGTCAGCCTCATCTTCATTGAGGGGCAGGAGAACCGCGTATCCTGCGATTACTGAGTCAACCTCTGCGACTACACTTATGCTGCCGCCTTCCTTCAGGACACGCTTAAGCATTCTCCTTGAATAAGGGCCTACAGGGAAAGCCTTCTTTTCGATTTCAACAATTGCATCAAGATCCTGAGGCACATACTTTCTGAGGTTCAACTTTACATAAATGACTGTCTTCTTATTATACCTTATAACTCATATTTGAGTAATTACCAATAACTTTAATATTTCTCCAGTTATGATCCAGTATGATTGATGACGCCATCAGGGACCTCCGATCAGGAAAGCCAGTTCTGATCTTTGATTCAGCAAAGAGGGAGGGAGAAACTGATATAGTAATAGCCTCACAGCATATCACAAGCGAAAAAATAAGGTTCATGAGAAAAAACGGAGGGGGTCTGATCTGCACTACCCTCAGGGAAAGCGAAGCAAGAGTGCTGGGCTTGCCTTTTATCGAAGACTTCTACAGAGACAATCTAAAAATAGAGAAGAGGGCGATGGACACCTCCGACATGAAATATGACAAAAACAGCTCATTCTCAGTTACAATAAACCACAGGAAAACTTTTACCGGGATTTCCGACAACGACCGCTCCCTCACAGCAAGTGCCTTTGCAGAACTACTGGGAGAGATTTCATCTGGAAAAACAGATGGTGCAGTGGGCAGATTCGTGGAGAACTTCAGAATACCTGGCCACATTTCACTGATAATAGCCAGGGAAGGCTATTTCAGAAGAAGGAGAGGCCATACAGAGCTTGGAACATACCTGAGTGAAGCGGCCGGCTTAATTCCCTCAGTTACACTAGTTGAGATGCTGGATGACAATGGGCTCTCATTGAACAGGGAAAAAGCAATGAGATTTGCCTCTGAAAACTCCCTAACCTTTATAGATGGAGAATCTATAATCCAAAGGTGGAACAATGATCAGAGTGATGGCCACAGGAGTGTTCGACATACTTCATCCGGGACATCTGCACTACTTGAAGGAATCCAGGAAGTTGGGAGATGAACTGCTTGTGGTCATAGCCAGAGATTCCACAGCTTTAAGGAATGGTAAAACCCCAATTTTCAGGGAAAATATCAGACTGATGATGGTCTCAGAGCTAAAGGTGGTTGACAGGGCGATACTTGGCCATGAGGGAGACATTTTTCAAACTGTCCGTGAAAACAGGCCGGATATCATTACTCTCGGTCATGACCAGAGATTCAATCCCATTGATCTTGAAAAGAAATGCAGAGATATGGGATGCCCAACAAGAGTGGTCAGGATAACCCGGTTTGAAGAGTCAGAATACAGGAGCAGCACAGACATAAGAAACAAGATCTCTGAGTACATAGAGGGGACCATTTGAAATTATTCGGTGTTGCAGACACTACATTTGCAAGGTTCGATATGGGTTCTTCCGTTGTGGATGAATTGCAGAAGATGGGTACGGGTTTCCGGATATTAAGGTACACTGTACCCGGAATAAAAGATCTGCCAGTAGCATGCCTCAAGCTTCTCAGGGATGATGGCTGTGATATTGCAGTCGCTTGCGGAATGCCGGGGTCCAAACCTCTTGACAAAATATCTGCACAGACTGCCTCCAATGGAATAATGCAGGCCCAGCTCTTGACTGGAAAGCACATTCTTGAGGTGTTTGTCCATGAGGAGGAGGCAAAAAGCCCAGGTGAGCTGGCTTGGCTTATGGATAAGCGTGCAAGGGAGCACGCAATTAACGCTTACTACCTTGTCTTCGACAGGGCAAAACTTACAGAAAAGGCTGGAAAGGGACTTCGGCAGGGATACGCAGATGTTGGGCCCATTGAAGAAACTGGTAGTGGGATAAGGCATTAGGTGTTGAACATGAAGATCGGAATAGTTGTTTCAGAATATAACTACGATATAACAATGATGATGTTGGAGAGGGCAAAGGAGCATGCAGCTTTTCTTGGGGTTGATGTGGGGAAAGTAGTCAAGGTACCGGGAACATTCGATATCCCTGTTGCTGTCAAGAAGGTCCTTGAACTGAAGGATATCAGTGCAGTTGTTACACTGGGGGCAGTAATCAAGGGCGAGACTGATCATGACCAGATAATCATGCAGAATGCCGCAAGGAAGATAGAGGACCTTTCCGTCGAATACATGAAACCTGTTGCACTGGGAATTTCTGGTCCGAATGAGTCAAGGCTGCAGGCAATGGCAAGGATAGAGATGGCAAAGGACGCTGTAGACAGCGCAGTTAAAATGATAAAGCGCCTGTCTGAAATCTGATATTTTCTGGATTAAGCCGGATTCTTACCGTTTCCGGTAATTTTTAAAATCTCACCTATGGTCATTGAAACTTTTGCATAGGCATTGTGCGGGTGTATGCTTTCTTCGGATTCGGATGAGACCTCGATTACAGTGCTAACCGGAAGATTGCCATAAAATTTACCTATTTTTACTGCGAGTTCCCTGACGATATCCTCGACAAACATTGGATTCGAATGAGCCCTGTAAACCATCCTGCCCTCATCTTCCCTTTTAAGCAGAGAATATAATGGGCCCCCCAGAGAAGATTCGCCAATGGTAATGAGATCGTCAGCCTCTATTTCTTCTTCCTTCAAGCCATCTATTCCGAGAGTTATTATGTTTCTCTGGTTGTGGGAAATTGACGGGATTCTCTTAAGCAGATCATCATTACCGGGGTTCTCCCTTGATATTATTGCCCTTGTGGTCTCCATTGCGCAAGGGCATGCGGTAATCCCTTTTATTCGTGCCCAGAGGCCTTTGCTGTAATTTCCGTCTCGTAGTACTGTTGCCCTTCCAATCAGGACGGAGGGTATAACAGCTACCCTGTCTCCACGGTCTCTGGTTTCTCTGAGGTATTCGGCTTCTATTTCAACAGCACATCTGTTGGAATATGGAAGTTTTTCAAGAACTTTCCGGGCAAGCCTTAGAGCAAGAGACTCAACTCCATCCGTAACTTTCTCGGCAAGTATAACTTCGTTAATAGCTTCAATATTCCTCGAAAAGTCAGCCCCTTTTCTTGAAGAGGGTATGTCAGCAAAAATGTTTATTGATGCTGTGAGATTTATTGAGCGCCCTGATCTCTGTATCCTTATGGGGTAGCGTATTCCCTTTACCCCAACTTCTCCTATGGGGATCTGAAATTTTGGTTTTTCTGACTGAACATCTACAAGGTCTATCACTGGCTGGAACCTCTCCTTTTCGTCTCTTCCTCGTATTTGGCCTGAAGCGTTGCTTCAAGCTCTTTGTATTTCTCCTCAAGGCTCTTCTGCTGTTTTTCAAGTGTCTTTATTCGTATTTCACTGAGTTCTTTCTGCTCACTCAGCTCGGAAACTAGTTTCTTTCTGTCCTCCACTTTGTAAAGAACCGATCCTACGCTCTTGTATACCGGTGTTGCCTCCGATACTTCCTGCAATTCCTTCAGAGTTTTGTCCAGCTCCCTTATTCTGCTGTCAAGCTGATATCTCTGATTTGCTATCTGTTCAAGCTGTGTTTCGATCTGTTGAACCTGCCTTATCTGATTCTGAATATAGTTGCTCACATTCTGTTCCATCTATTCTACCTCTTCATGAACTCTCTCAACCAAGCTCAGCCACCTTGTTAAAGAACTGAGGGAAGCTTTGAATGAAACTATATCAGGTGAAGATATATAAATGTAAAAATCACCTGGCGACTCTTCGAGCCGGATGGTAGATCTTCCCAGTGGCATAGTTAGTTCCGGTTCAATGGCCCTTATATGCCTTCTATACTGGTCTTTTGGCAGCATCAGTCTTGCCTCAAAGTTCAAATAACTCGCCTGGTCTCTTAATTGATTATGGAAATTTAAGTCATTCTATGAATTGAAGTCTCTTTCTTTTTCTGAAGACTACATTTTTTAACACCTCAAATGGGCTGACATTTGCGAAACTTTAAAATTCATTCGAACGTTAAAGCGTCTGGGCCCGTGGCCTAGTCTGGATAAGGCACCGTCCTTCTAAGTCGGTGATCGTGGGTCCGAATCCCACCGGGCCCGTTCTGTACAAGGTTTTACTGCACCTGAAAAAGTGTATGTCTTCCAATATTTATGGCAAGAAGAAGGTATTGTCATCTCCTCGGGACAAGGACATAAAAAAATGGAGCAGTGACGTGAGAACGGGATCAAAGATCACTGTGGATTGTATATTAAAGGGGATTAGGATCGTTCTGTAATGAAATGAATAAGATTCCCCCCGAAATCATCAAATTGAAAGATTAGGCTCTTGTTGATCTTATAACCGGTTACGTCATGAAGAAGGAGAAGGGAAGATTCATGATTGAAATCCTGCTCCTTCGTTCTTTTGTGCGGTTTTGGATCTAATCTTCATTACAAGAAGAATGTTTACGACCCCCAATCTTGTCAAAATCCCGAGAAAGAGGGCTTTTGGAACAGCCGTGGACGAAAGTGAATACAGTTAATCGTAGTATCGGATAACTAGTGATGGTGAGGGAGGATACCACCACCAGGTAATTACAAGCATTAGGAGAAATGCAACTGCCCAAATTATCTGGAAAACGCTCCCGCTGATCAGAATGGAAATTCTGTAAGTCTGCACTGTAATTATAATCTCTAAGCCTGTAAGACCGATGACCAATGGGATATACAAATAATCATATCCAAGATTAAAAATATAGAAAAATAAAGCCGAGCCAGCTAAAAGCACGACTATTTCCCTTATGAGTTTTTTCCTTCCTTCTTTGTCCATATTTCACTAACCCCTACGGAAATCCCTGAAAGTTCTCCTGAACCTCTAGCGTTGAGTAATAAACTACCAGCCCCGCAAGGATTGCTACAAGGATCCCGGCCGATCCAATCAGCATTCTCTTTTTTACCTTATGATTTATAATGACATATATTACGCATCTTATTTAATTTATACCGATTACTCTGTAGAGGATTCAGAATAACTTCAGGATTTTAATGATGTGTGGTCAATAAGCGATTAATTTCGTGCAAACAAAAACATTTACTGCGGTTTTGTACTCTTTAATTACATGTCTGGTTATGTATTTAGGGCCCTGAGAATGAAAATGTATCCCGCAAGAGAGACCGTATTGATTACGAGTATAATCAATTGCTTTCCCGTCTACATGATAATTCATCTAATCAATTTTATTGATAGTTCCCTTTGAAGAATGCCGCAAATCCTTTCAGAATAATTTACGCTGTCTAAATTGTAGTTTAGGGCATTTTAAAGAGTGTATGTGAAAATCAATCTATTCTGAATTACCTCCAGCAGCCTTTCACGATAGTACAATGGCAAAACTATACTGGTGAAGCTAGCGCAAATGAAATCCAATTATACCAAATGCCATATGTTTCCTGACTCTTTTTGCCTAACAGAATCTTTAACAGTAGTCTCAAAAACAGGCCTTAGATAAATCTCTTTATTCAATTTTCTTAAATCAGTACGATAGAAGACTATGCATATAATTTCTCAATGTTTATTTCCAGAAAACCAATATTCTGAAAATGTTTGACATTTCCATATACAATGAGAATTGCATCAGTGGTGCAAGAAAACATATCAAAAATTCAAGCGTTGATCTCATTATCACCGATCCTCCATATGGCATTGATGCCAATTCCTTTGAGAAACACTATAACCGGAATGGAAGCAATGTCAATGACGGATACGTTGAGATTCCCGCTGAGGAATACGTTGATTTCAGCCAGTCATGGATTTCAGAGGCTGAACGCATCCTGAGGCCAGGCGGAAGCATTTACATTGTTTCTGGTTATACAAACCTGTTCCATGTCCTTAGTGCTTTATCACGAACCAGTCTCAGGCTAGTCAACCATATTGTCTGGAAATACAACTTTGGTGTCTACACCACAAGAAAGTATGTGTCATCACACTATCATATTCTGTATCTCACGAAACCTGGAGGAAAAGTCACATTCAACACATACTGTAGGTATGGGGCAGATGAACATGATGCTCAAGGTGGCTCTTTGAACTACAGGGACAGGGAGGATGTGTGGATAATAAACAAGGAGTATAAGCCAAACCAGAAAAAGAACAGGAACGAGCTTCCCAGAGAACTTATTGTTAAAATGATGCAGTACAGCAGCAATGAGGGGGATCTTGTGTGCGATATGTTTCTTGGAGGATTTTCAACTGCCATTGTAGCTATTGGTTTGAACAGAAGAATAACAGGTTTTGAGATCAGCCAGAAGATATATTCAATGGGTATTGAGAGGCTCAAAGACATAAAGCCGGGATTCCTTCTGGATGAGACGAGGGTGCCCCAGCCAAATACTCACATAAAAAGAGGAAAACCCTGGACGGAATATGAGATAAGGAGAGTTATGGAAAGATACTCTGAACTAAGGGCTGAGGGAAGGAACAAGAGGCAGTCAATCGATACGATCTCGATGGAATTCAGCAGAGGCTATTTTTCAATAACTAACATCCTGAAATCATATCAAAAGGAAAAAGCTCAGGGAGGTTTCTTATCTGAAAACTGACTTTTATCATTGCTCCCGAAATTGAAATTTCATCTTCCGGGCATTTTCCTTCTTCCCTTTATTTTCCCAGTAATGGAAAACCCGAAGGCATAAAAGAGAATGGATACGAGGAGCATTGCCATGGAAGCGTAGAATACAAGATGCAGAGATGCAATGAAGGATTGTTCTGAGAATTTAACATTAGAAATTGACAGACCTGAAAATATCCTGTCAAGTGTTGTTCTTGATGTCTGGGTGCTCATTATCAGGAATGCTATTCCAATACTCACAGTGTTTCCTGCGTTGACCAGCGTTGTGCTTATACCTGAAGCAACGCCCCTCCTGTGACCTGGAACCGAATTCATGATTGAGGCCCTGTTGGGTGATGCAAATAACCCCATGCCTGCGCCAATGAGAACTAGAGGAGCAAGAGTGATTAGAAAAGATATGGAAGTTCCAACCCTTGTCATGAGGTAAAACCCTATCGACGAAAGAAGCAACCCTATGATGACAAAGGGACGTGGGCCAAACCTGTCTGAAAGAATACCGCTGATTGGACCCATTACTGAAAGAGAAAATGACATTGGAATAAGGTAAAGTCCGGCCTCAAGGGGGCTGTAGTTGAATATTGGCCCCTGAAGGAAGAAGACCATTACAAGAATGAAAGAACCCCTCGAAAGTGCATTCAGGAAAATTGTGATGTTCCCTGCGTCAAATTCCCTGTTTTTGAACAGTGTTAGATCAAACATAGGATCCTTCAGTTTCCTCTCCACAAGTATGAAAATTATGAATAAGATCAGCGAGGTCCCAAGAAGGCCATAGAGAGCATATGATCTGAGGCCAGAAATTGCCTCCATGGTAATTGCCAGGAGCATAACTGCCAGGGCTCCAACGAACAGAAGATTACCGGGGATATCCAGATGTTTGGTGTGCTCAGGGGTAGATAATTCCTTCAGCTTGAAGTGGGCCCAGAGTGTGGCAAAAGCACCGATAGGAAGGTTTACCCAGAAAATAGACCTCCATCCAAGTGTTGTTGTGAGAATGCCACCAAGAATCAGCCCAGCCACTGAACCAACAACAATGGATATCTGGTTAATGCCAAGAGCCCGCCCCCTCTCTTGAATTGGAAATGCATCAGTTATAATGGCGGCACTGTTTGAGAAAAGGAAGCCTGCTCCAGTAGCCTGGACAAGCCTGAACCCTATAAGTTCAGCAGGGCTCCCTGAAAGGCTGCATAATCCAGAACCAACAGTGAAAATGGCAAAGCCAAGATTGTAAAGCTTCACCCTCCCGAACATGTCAGCAAGCCTTCCGAAATTCACAAGTACGGATGCTATAACAAGCTGGTACCCGAGTATGATCCATAGAACATCAAGTGTGGTAATTCCATGAAGCTTTGAAGCAATGGTTGGGAGTGATATCAGGACTATATTTGTGTCAATGGAAGACATCAGAACTCCAATGGTGGTGTTGCTGAGCACAGTCCATTTATATTCCGTCCCTAATTCACCTCAAATTTAAACTGAAATGAGAGTGAATCCGAAGAATTGCAGATAAAAGACATAGTGACTCGCCTGTTATGGATATCAATTATTTGAATAGTTCCACGTTAAATTAGTGACAGCAATGATATACGCTTAAATTGAACCACACCAATAGATGGAAAATGATAAACAGGCATGAATCTGTTTATAAGAGTTTATTTAGCAGTTAAAAATTAGCATCCATGACACCACTAATAAAGTCTCTGATAATTATCCTAGTAGCTTCTGCTGTGGTAGTTCCAAGCGGGATCTATGCATACAATTCTATTCAGGGGCACAATGGTAACATGCTTTCATATGTTCCGGGCAATTCTTCCGCGGTTGTCAGCTACACAAACAATTCCACAACATATTATGCATTCAGTGCCAATAAGAGCCTTGCACTGATAGCGCCAGTTTCCTTGGACACCTTTGTCAATGAATATTCTTCCAATACTACAAGCTCGATTTCAAATGCCTTCCACAACCTTAACCTGTCCGTTAATATGAGCATCTATACCACTTTTCACGGATTTACTGTTGTAAGAATCGGTGAAAACATTAGCCTTAACCTTTCAAAAATCATGGAG
The DNA here is from genome assembly GCA_002503205.1 of Thermoplasmatales archaeon UBA447. Classification (GTDB taxonomy): domain Archaea; phylum Thermoplasmatota; class Thermoplasmata; order Thermoplasmatales; family Thermoplasmataceae; genus UBA447. The sequence continues at coordinate 13,661 of DARE01000026.1, forward strand.
AAATTTTCAGGTTCGTACAAACTTCCTGATTATATGAATTCCACAGGCCGGATTTCAAAGACAGTCAACACCAGTATATTCGCCACACAGATAAATTCTGGAAACGTGGAGATAGGTGGATTGGGGGCAATATACAGCTCAATTACATCTTACAAATCAGGTACCAGTTTCGCAAGTGAACACGGCAAGGCTTTCATGAAGAACGCGAATGTCTCTATTTTTGTCAATTTGTCAAACAGATACTTTGACACCCTGAACATAAATGCTTTCTCCAACCATACCTTCATGAATATGACATTCAGCAATTCCTCATCAAAGGCAAATGTCTCATCGCTTCTTGGAATTATCCAGAAGGAGGATAACAACCTGATTATATCATCTGCTCAGGGCCAAAACTACATAAGCCTGGAAATCTCTGCTGGAATTGCCAATATCAGCAGGCTATCTGATCTGAACACAGGATTTTTCAGTGCACAGTGAACATTAATGAATCGCACACTGTCTCAGTTCACCGATGGAACTTCCTACTATTTCAGAAACTATTACAGATCCAGAAGTTTCTTCCTGATGCTCATTGTAACACTTCTGGTAAGTTCCCTCCTAACATATTTTTCCCTTAAGTATATTGGAAAACTTCCAAAATTATTCCCCGGCATTCCAACAAATCTTTCTCCTGCTTTGAAGGAAAGATTGCTTGGTTTCCTCTGGGCCCTGATACTCCTGGATCTGCCTGTATTCGCATCCGTATTTTTCGGATCACCGGCAATTTCCGGAGAAATCGAGAATAAAACTGCTTATCATATATTTCCCCTCCCAATTGCAAGAGGCGTTTTACTGCTGTCAAAATACCTTGCAGCCGTTCTCATAACCCTGTCAGTTCTTCTTATATACCTCATATTCCAGGGTGGTGTTCTTCTTTACATATTCGGAGCACTCCCGATAAATTATTTCTCTTCCATTGGCCTTCTTGTGGTTTTCACTTTTTCTATCGTGGCCTTCACTTTCCTTGTGAGCAGTATTTTTAACAGGAATACATACGCATATATCAGCGTCTTTCTGATCTACTTCCTTGTTTTCGAAGCAATTAATGTCATATCCGAATTTCTATACAAGACTACACCCTTCTACCTCCTTGACAACGCAGCAGATATCATAAGCAAGGTTTATGTAAATGCTGGAACAGGCCTTTTCAGCACATCTCTCAGCATCAATGCTGCCTCTTCCTCAGAGATATTCTCATCTGTTCTCATAATAGCGATATATGGCATAATATCCATTGTTGCTGCTCTCATAATATTCCAGAGAAAGGAGGCATACTGAAATGGACATAATTCTCAAAAACGTTATCAAGAAGTATGGGAGCAAGACTGCCCTTGATGGTGTTAATCTTGAACTGAATGAGGGCGGAGTCACTTGTCTACTTGGCCCAAATGGTGCCGGAAAGACAACCATGCTGAAGGTTCTGACCAATCTCACTCATCCAACCTCAGGTTATGCTTCCATTGACGGGATAAAGGTGCATGAGAACCCACAGAAAGCACTGATGCGAGTAGGCTCCCTTGTTGAACAGCCCGAATTCTACCCCTACCTCAGAGGCAGGGAAATACTTGATTTCATCTGCAGAATTCGCGGGATACCAAAAAATAAGATCACTGAAGAAATTGAAAGGGTCTCTGCGCTCACGGGATCTTCCGGGTACCTGGACAGAAAGGCCGGAGGATATTCAAGGGGAATGAAGCAGAGGCTTGGCCTTGCCTGTTCCCTGGTCTCCGATCCTGAATTTCTCATACTTGATGAGCCCACTTTTGGACTGGATCCAAGAGGAATGAAGGAGATGAGGGATGTGATCAGGGAATTCGGTTCCAGAAATGGCAAGTCCGTTCTGATGAGCACACATCTGGTTTCCGAGGCCAGAGAACTCTGCGACAGGATAATAATATTCAACAACGGAAATGTCGCCGATGACAGGCACTACAGAAGTGATGACCTCCTGATCAAGGTAACACTTGAAACCGAATCGCAAATTATGGAAAGGCATTCAGGTTTTGAGGTTGTGGAGAACTATGGCAGGACATTGATACTTCAAAGAGATTCCGGTACCAGAACCTCGGACATAATAAATGCTCTACAGGCAGAAGGCATTCTAATAAAATTCGTGGAACCATACAACGACATCGAAGCTGCATATATGAGCAATGTAAAATGATTTAAATCCATGTGAATTTTCAATAACCTACCCTAAGACATCATGACAGTTTTTCATAAAACATGGATGATACTGTATGAGTGACTTAATTGACAATGCATTAAGGGAAAAAATACACTTCAATGGAGACAAATGATCCCTTATCTTTGGTAAAGAATACCATAGACCGGGATCCATTTACACCACTATTGCAGGTTCTGTATCTCAATGATACAGATCCTTCAAAGGCTCCAGGGAGACGGATCAGTAAATTGCATCCTACAAGTATGCAAGTGATTCATGTATGCAATTTAGCCTGCCTATTCCCTTGAATTTCTACACATAAAGCGTAATCGTGAATTAAAATGGCTCATTTATGAATAAAATTGTTGTTATAAATTATGTGATCTGAGCAGGGTTTTTCCGAGTCCTAAATGGTTACGTGGATGATATGATATTTGTACCGATTCATGAGTCCTCTCTTGATTCTTTAGTTGATCTGTTTCTTAAATAAATACCAATTAGGGAGGAAACAAATTCCTGCAATAACACATAATGATCCACTTACTGCTCCAAGGATTTAATGTTATAGGTGATGGATAATGGTAATAGATCAACAATACCTGATACAAGGAATACTCCTCCAGAGATAAAAGAAACTTCGTTCTAATTCTTTGCTTTTCTGTATGCACTTAAACCGCCCTGAACAATAAACCTTATCATAGCCGCTGAGAGAAACAAGACACCTATTCCAACAGATGACGCCCAGACAAGGAAAGAGGTTACTTTAAGGCTGAATACGACAATACCGAAGATAAACATTGAAATTCCGCTCAATAGGCTCATCATGCCCGTCCTGAAAAACCATGGATACTTCTTTGTGAAAATAAAGAGAATGGATAACGCGAAACAAACCACAGCAAAGACTAATGGGAATATTACCGGTATTGCTGTGATGAGATGCCCGTTGTATTTGATCCTGGTTGACATGAATACTGATAGATAGAGAAAGATGATCCCAATAGAATATGATATTATCGCCCTGAATGGCCTGGGATTTGTTTCCTTATACATTTTACTACCTTTAATCTACTGTGTAATTCTATTTAAGAAGTTTGAAACTTCCTTTCCTTTCTCATCATTGGGGTAATTTTCCTGACTTACAACACTTTTAGCCTCTTCAAGATAAGCCCTTGATTTATTTTTATCTATTTCTTTATACAAAAAAGAAATGGTAACTAGTCTCTTGGCAAGTTCAGGCAGTTCTGAGGGGTCTGATTCAGCTAGTTCCCTGTAATGTTTTATTCTGCTTTCGAGAAACTGTATTTTATCATTATCGTCCATGTCCATAATTTTATTGCTGCTCATTTCCCTCAAATTTACACTGGAATAATGCCTGCTGCTCCTATCCATTATTTTTGGATTCGAGCCTTTTCTTACTTTAATTGATAATGTGATTCCTGTAACGAAAAAGATTACTTCAAGTATTGGAAGTAACAACTGAACATGGGATGTGTATGCAGAATTTGATTCCGCTGGATAAATGACTTTAGGAATTAGAAATGAAAGAACCAGGCCGGATATGGCGAAAATACCGACTATTAATAAGCCTATCTTCTTCCCACTATAATAATTAAAAGTAATTTTTGGCATATGGCTCTACCTTAACATGGAGAATAATAATTAATCATTTAAGTATTTTAAAAAGCACTCCATCATGAAAAGCCATTATACAATAACACTTATTCAAGGAATAGCCATTTTAATGCATGAGCAGTCTTCTTGATGAAGCACTGAAGGAAAAATACATGCCAGATGCAATCGACTGGAATGCATTTCCTCAACTTCTCAAGGGTCTATACCCTCAATGATATAGACAGGTGATGTAGACCCAATATTCCCATCAAAACAATGGTGAAGGCACTATTTTGCAGATCATCCTCAATAAGGTAGATGAAGAGGCGGAAACACTCATAAAGTATAGAATATCATCCCTTAACTTCCTTGTTTATCCTGATCAGTAACCCGATGGAAGAAACTTATGGTTAGCCAGTGAGAGATTATCAAAGACTGGAAGAGATTGCATTACATGGAATGAATTGCAGAGAAATATAGAATCAAAGGGAATGAAAGTAAGAAATGTTCAGCACTGTCGATTCAAAAATGTTCGCCTTTGGAAATGTAGGTTCTCTGATACTACCCTTTCCCTATTATCATCCCGCACCGAATGCAGCGATATGGCGCGGTCAAAAATTTTCCTCCCTGTTCTCCTCAAATTTCACTTCGCTTAGGGGGGAAATGTGCCAGAAGCGAGCGGGAAGTCTTGCGCATCAAGAACTAGTGGTGTAACTGTTGGAGGTGGGTAGTGTGGAACACCAAGCAAAGCTTAGGTTTGTAACGCCACGCATAAACCACGAACGTTGAGAACAGGACACGCCATGAATGAGTGGTGCGAATAAAGGACTCTACGCAAAAGGGTGAGAGGCGGAAATCAAGAGATAGGCTAGGGATGAATTTTGATTGAATTATAGGCATGGTGTCGTGTAATCGGCGGCCGAAGAGGGTGGAATAATAATTGGTGAAGGTTCAAAAGAGGGCCATGGGTGGTGAATTTGAGCTGAAGTTTTTGCTTGACATACTATTGATTATTAATAGGATATTTCTTCTGGCAATGATTGTTGATTTTTTCTGTCTATGGTTAACTTGATTCGCTTTTCTGACCTTCTTACGTATTCAGAATCAATTTCATACCCGACAAAATGTCTGTTCAATTCAAGAGCCGCTATTGCCGTTGTTCCACTACCCATGAAAGGGTCAAGTATTATCTCGTCTTCAAATGTGTAGAGCTTTATGCATCTAGCTGGAAGTTCAATAGGGAATGGCGCAGGATGTCCGACCTTTGTTGCTGACTCCGCATTGAATGACCAAACACTCTTGGTATATTCAATGAACTCCTCCTTTGTAAGTGTGGATTTCATCTTCTCCTTCATCCCTCTAGTGAAGGTGTCTTTTGAGAATATGAGTATGTATTCATGGGAGTCCCTGAGCACAGGATTCTTAGCTGAAAGATATGTGCCCCACGCAACAGAAGAGCTGGCTGTAGCTCCCTTGTCCCAGATAACTTCGCCCCTCATTAGAAACCCAGTGTTGAGCAGGTCTTCTATGATAAACATATGGAGAGGTATATAAGGTTTTCTGCCAAGGTTTGCAATGTTCACACAGATTCTTCCACCAGGCACTAGTACCCTGTAAACTTCTTTCCATACTGATGTGAGGAATGTTCTGTATTCTTCTAGCGACATGTCCTTATCATAAAGTTTGCCAACATTGTAAGGGGGAGAAGTAACCATAAGGTGGATGCTATTGTCAGGCAATTCCTTCATACTTTCAGAGGATTTACAAAATATTTTATCAATAGAGTCAGCAGGCAAAGGATTCTCCCGGAAGTCCACATTTTCTTTTCCTCTAGAGAATCCCTCATAAAGCCTGCTGCTGTAAAATTTAGATGAATCGTGATTTGCCCGGCTGGGGCTACCGAACGAACTTGTTTGTGAACCATTTCTACGGCTGTTGCTATTCATTAATCCTCACCCCATAGATCAACCCATTTCTTAAATGGATTATAGTCTATTGATTCCTTAATCCAGTATATCTCTACGGACTTTGTATTGGGATCTTTCATAGCTGCTCTCAGTGCCTCAGTAGATATCTCAACACCCCTTGGGTTCGTTCCCTGTTTTGGTAGTTTTATGTATCTTTCTCTACCCAGCTTTTGAAATATAGAGTTTTGGACCTCGCTAGGTATGTAATAAAGTCCACCTATAGCTGACCAATTGATATGAACAAATAACAGGTCATAAGTAGGTTGCCACGTATCTAGGAAGTACTTGGCCTTCTCAGCATCTACTGTCCATATTAATTTTACACCGGAAGGCTCTTTGCCAGAGATTGTCTTTATTGAAATAGGATTATTGAACAGCTTAACATCCACTTCAGGCTCCGTTATTGGTAGGTTTGATTCAACATTCTTTTCTCCATATTTGAAAATTAAAAGAGCAGTAATCACTTTCTCTCTAACCGAACCAACTTCCATTCCTATCTTACCTGCTCTAGAGCTCTCCAGCTCTGCAAGTTGAAACAAATAAGGCAGTCTGTCCTTGATCTTTGCTACGAGGTTTGTGTCAGCAAACATATCAAGCAAATATTTGTTCATCTGATACTATATGACCCAGAAACTATTTAAATCGCGGCTAGAGTGTAACTCACATCTGCTGAATGCTGGGGAATTTGAGTTTTTTTTGATTGTTAACAAGCTTGTTCCCGCAATCCATTATTTCTCTACATGGTATCTTGAGAAACACCCTTTAAAACTTTTGAGCATCTCCATTTAAAGATTGTAACACTTGGAGCTACAATATATATATATA
>DARE01000026.1:20333-26574 GCA_002503205.1 Thermoplasmatales archaeon UBA447
CTAATTAATATGAAGCTAAAAGTGAAGTATTTAGGGGCCATTTTTATGACAGCTTCGATGTTATTGCTAGCTTTTTCTGGAATTACACATTCTGCTATAGTAAACAATTACAATCAGGAAGCGATTGGAGACTCTCAAGCAATGTTGAGGACTGCGAGCCAAAATGCATCAGTTATGTTTGCTAAGAAATTTGACTCCTGGTACATTAAGAACTTCCCAGGAAGCTCGATAAAAGAATTTAAAAATTTTAGTGCGGGGAAGAGAGATTCAATCGTTAAGAAATTTCTCATGGATGAACCAGGTTCTGTGCAATTTTTACGTATTAATCAAAATCAGGAACTGGCACATTTTAATTCTTTGGATAAAAAAATGGTCAACAAAACATTCTGGTATTTAAAAAATAAGAAATACCCATCTAGTTTCACTAAGAAATTTCTCGGTGCCAATTCTTATTATGAAGAACGATCAGGCATGGTCTCTTCTATACTTTTAAAAATTTCACCAGAATCCTTGCCAAATGGGGTTTTGTTTGATAGTGGGATGTGGGTGATGGTTCAGATAAATTATTTTGTTTATCATGCTCCATGGTGGCTTGGGGGCTGGAGTGTTAAATATGGCGAGCATGATGTTATAAATTCTTTGTATGCAGGTAGCTCAGCTCAGAATTTCTATAATCACGTTACGAGCACTATCAATGTAGAGGGAATCTTATTCGGTATTGCATTAGGTGCGATTGCAACTGGACTGACATTCGCAGCTCCAACTTTAGGTATTAGCACGGTTGTGGGTGGTATTATTGCAGCAGCCTTAGTTGCAGCAGGTTCAACGGCCGCTGCATTAGCATATGTATGGACTAGTGATCTAACGTCCATTTACGAATCAACTTATGCTAATCAGCCATCTGGAAACAAATATATGTGGATGTTTGATATTGTCAATTACTATTATCCATCTGTGACTGTAGTTGGTAGTCTTGCATCATCTATAGGGATGTATGGGTATCTCAGCAACATGAACACAATAACATTTATACCTAACGTTCCATTAGTGGAATATGTATCCACTGGCTTAGCCGCACCCATCTCTGGAGTGGCCATAGCTGCTTCAATAAGTGGTACAGCTCATGGAATTGCAAATAGTATAGGGTTGAACAATTGGGGCTATGGGGGGACGTATTCATGAACCTTAATGAAATTGTCTTCTTGTTTTTTTTAATTTTATTATTTATATCAGGCTCAATTTCGATATACAGCGTTAGAAGGTATTATATTTTAAAAAAAGAAGGAAATGAAAACAAGTTGAAGTTTTACTTTAGGGAACTATGGGTTGGTTTTCCGTTATTCTTTTACTCAATCCTTATACTTTTAATTTTCCAACATTTTCGATTAAAAATAGGTACTTCACCCTTTGGTTATCTTTCAATTGACTTTATGTTGTTGTTTCTAGTTCTATTCCCACTAGTTCCTTATTATATCAAATTTAAGACTTTAAAATGATAATGCCTGATCTCTATACTTTACCACTAGGATACCTTTTCAAGTGCATTTTTTTAGAATTACTATAGTTTTGCGTTTTGGTAAGATTTATTCATGTGTCTGACATTGTCATATCATGATCGAGATACCCATGGTGAATACTCCCGACATCCTCAGCGAACTTCTTGCTGAATTCAGACCTCTTTTTAACAGGAAGCAGTTCTCCAGATACATTTCCTCTTCATGGGTATCAACAACCCGTTCAGTGGAACACCTGAACAGGATATTCATGGAACATACCAATCAGTCCAACCTGAACAGATTTCTCAGGAATATCCCGGTAATGGAGATATTCAGGAAGTCTGTAGATCTGATGAACCGTTATGCATCAGATTCCCTGATGGTCATTGACGACACAATTCCTGAAAGAAACGGCAGGCATATTGAGGGTGCATCATGGGTATTTGATCACACACAGGGGAAATCAGTATGGGGAATGCAGTATGTCACCTCTGTCATATCTGGAAGAGAAGGAATATTTCCCCTCAACCTGGATCTCAAGGCAAAGAATGGGCTGTCCAAGATAGCCATGCAGATGACTGTCATCAAGAGATCAATCACAGCAGGTCCACCATTTCAGCACCGTGGTATTTGATTCCTGGTACTTTGCCTCCTGCCTCGTAAGGTTTATGGAAAGGGAGAGGAAGGACTGGATCACGGAAGCGAAAAGCAACAGGAAGATACTGGTGAATGGATCATGGATCAGACTCAGGGATTATGAAGCTTCACTCAACCTCAGAAACATGACTGCATACAGCATAGATGGCGGCACATATTTAATGAAGGCCATAACAACAGGGATGAAGAATGTTGGAAAAGTTCAGGTCATAATATCCATTGGAAAGGGCTCGGAAAAATTCTTTGTTACCAACAGGATTGACTGGAAGCCGAAGAAGGTGAGCGAGCTATATCTCAGGAGATGGGATATCGAGGTTTTTCCCAGGGAAATGAAGCTGGACGGACTAAGGCATCTCTACCAGAGGACGCATGAAAGCTTGCTTGGTAAGGCAAAGCTGAGTCCCCTGGGTGAGTTGCTTCTCGAAATCTCTGCCATACGTTCCATGGAACCCCATCTTAAAATCGGGAAAGGTACACCTGGTATGAGATTCAGGTCAATGGCCATGAGGATTCTGATTGACCTGTTCAGGGTCATGGAAAAGGTTGGAAAAGAGTTTCTGGAAGCATTGCTTGCATCCATAGGGAATCCATACGGGTCAACAATAGGGTTGTTGAAGGGGCAGATCGCAAAATTATAGTAGAATTAAAAAGAACAATGAGTGGCGAATAGCCATAAATCCTAATCACTGCGACCTGTGAATCAAAAATGAGGGTTTTCAGGGTTGATGAAAAGAGGGTATCAAAAAGGCGTATTCAGTTAGGAATAACGCTTGATTCACAATAAAATATTTATGTATGCAATATGTGAAAGATAAGAGAGGATTTCTCAAAACCATCTGATTTAGCACGATGTCTTTCCTAAACCCGGTAAAATCAGTTCATGATGCCGGCATTACAGTGAAACATGCTGAATTTCACCATGTTTTTCCTTGCAATTTTATCAAATTTCGATGGCTTACGCTATACGGTCAAGACATCTTGATCTCATGAGATTTTAACAGATGGCTGTAAGATAGGTCTTCACCCTTATTCTCTGCACTGTCGTAACCATGACATGAAAGAAATGGAATATACCTTTCATGACGGAGTAAGGATGTTCCACCAGAGATCGGATGCTGGATATGCGGATATTCCGTCTAATGCTCTTCACTGGAAGCTTATGTCCCCTCACTGATCGATCCATTGTTCCATTGATGCCTTTACACTCTGAACCGAAGTATCCCTTGTCCCTGTAACAAACAATACCGGGAATGCTGAGATCGTTCTGCTAATCATGAATGTTCGCAGGAGTCAGTGAAAGTTTTATGATTATTTTTATCTCATTCACAAGGGTATGTGCCTTGTATCCAAAGTGATGTTCATGATTCTTTGTGGCAGATGCACCATCTTTTGATCTTCTTGTGTTTGCATCATCTCCCCTGGATTTCCCACTCACCCCTATCTGCCTCAATGAATGATGCGTCCTGCATGGTGTCCTTCTTGATGCTGATGCGCTTCGCCATGATCTGGTCCCTTATTTTGTTGAATACCGGACGGTCCTTCCCCGCCTTGGATAGTCTCTCACGGAAGTACCATAGTGTGTTTCTATCTGGCAATTTATCTGTATATCCTGAGGAGTTCATGAATGATATCCAATCCCTGATCTTCCTCTCTATTTAGGGATCTGAAAGATTGTACCAATGCTGCAGCAACAGTATCTTCACCATGAGTACAGGATCATAATTGGGTCTTCCTCCCTTGTCTGTATCATTTGCGTATAGATCGGAAAGGATCGGTCTGATCCTTTCGAAGTCAATGCGATCTGATATGCCTGTGAGAGGATCGCCAAGCGCCTCTATCTCCCTGTAAAGTTCTGACAATCCCGTGTGGTAAAGGTTCATTGATATTGACCATGAGATCATGAAAAAGGTTTTCGAGGAGTTTTTGGAAATCCTCGTGAAAACTTCCATGAATAATAAGAAGAAAATAATGGTAGCGTTTTTGTTTTATCTGGAGTTGTTTTGGCAATAGATAGCTCTTATGGAAACGCAGATGTCAATCGGGTGTCTGCTAACCTGAATGTGCTTGATTCTAAGCCACTACCCGTAAAATCCAATTCAATTGCGGCACAATTCGAAAGCTGGTATAGCACTACTTACAACGGAAAAAGCCCTAGGTTAATGAACCATCTCAGCTCACTACAGAGAGATATGATATTCTCCAAGTTTATACACTCTGATATAATTTCACAGAAACTACTTGCCATTTGCAGTAAAAATTTAATTTTTAAATTTAACACCACGGACCATAAACAGGCAGAAACAGTTTTTGGATGGATAATACATGGAAAAAACATCGCGTGATACAGGAATGTAGAAACATTAAACGTCAAAGAAACAAATGTGCAGGTATATTACAAAGTAAACAAGGTACCGTCGATGTTGATGCATATAAGACCGGATCTCCCATTGGGTGTTTGTTTTGACTCTGGAGAATTGGTGATGGTTCAGATAAATTATTTTGTTTATCATGCACCGTGGTGGCTTGGAGATTGGTCAGTTACTAATGGTGAACATGATGTTATCAACAGTCTATATGCCGGAAACAGCGCCCAGAGGTATTACAATCACGTAACTAGCATGACCACTGATTCCGGCATACTTTTTTCTATTGCTGCTTTGGTTTTAAGTGTTTCTATATCTGTTTCTCCTGCAATATTTGGGCTGAGTGCATTGGGATGGGCCATAGTGGCCTCAGCACTTACTGCTGCCGGTGTTGCGGTAGGCGCTCTAACTGCGGTCAGGGATAATGACTTCACATCTCTATACGAGTCTACATATGGGAATGAGCATAGTGGAAATAAATATATATGGATGTTTGATAGTGTCAATTACTATTATCCATCTGTGACTGTAGTTGGTAGTCTTGCATCATCTATAGGGATGTATGGGTATCTGAGTAACATGAACACAATAACAGTTATACCTAACGTCCCCGTAACTCCATATGGTGCCATCTCTGGCGTAGCCTTAGTTGCTTCAATAAGTGGTTCAGCTCATGGAATTGCAAAAAGTATGGGGTGGAACAATTGGGGATATGAAGGGGCATATTCCTAAAGATTTGATGAGGGAGTGCTGGATTAGATGGATTTGAATAGCTTTGGGACAAAATTAATCGTGGAACTGACCTAACTTTTCCTCGTCTTCAGGTGTTAATTTCACTTCCCTCACATGGCATGTGAGAGAATATCTTCCAAGGAAATCCAGAACTTTGTCTCGGTCGTCTTTCATGAGTATTATGACTCCCCTGAGCAGTTTCCTGTGTGGAATATCCTCCATAAAACCATGCCTGTGATACCTGTATTTTCCATTACATGATGTGCTGTCCTGCCCGTAGAACTTCTGCATGAATTTGTTTATTGTTCCATGATCGGTCTTCTCTGGAAACTGGAACAGTATTATGATCCCGTTCATTATGTGGAGTAGTCCACACAACTATTTAAACCAGTTTTTGATAGTGTTGCATGACGATAAAGAATTCCGAAGACCTTAGATGTCTCGTTGAGTCAGTAAGGGATAATTCCTTTCCGTATGAGAGGAAGTATGAAAAGGAGAGGGACTGGCTTAACTACGATTAGGCGCAGGTGAATGAGATCGCAGATGTGTTGGAAATCATAAGAGACATCGTCATTATTGCAGCTTCCCATATACCGCGAAAGAAGAAGAGGGCTGGGCGACCGCCTGTATTCTCTCAGGACATAGTGAAGGTAATGCTCATGCACTGATACTTCGGAATGCCCAACAGGGTTGCACAGGAATTCTCAGGTTATTCGGCGAGATACTTGGCATATCATCGGAATTATCATATAAGACCATAGTGCGTGGATACGATCCTGAGAGGACGAAGAAGATCCTGGACGAGGTTCTGATGATCATGAATGAAACCGGCAATCCGCTTGAGAAGATATTTTCAACAGACGGTACCGGAGATCCAACTACCATGAAAGTAAACTATGAATCAAAGAGGAGCCAGCAGAATATCCAGAAGAAGAATAAGGACATGAAATCCGACGCTTTCCCGCACACCGAGGGAAAGCATGACTTCCAGTA
>DARE01000037.1:0-395 GCA_002503205.1 Thermoplasmatales archaeon UBA447
TCAAGGTTCAATTTTAACTCAGATGCTGACGGAGGGGATTTCTTCTCAATCCCCTTTCAATCCTATCAAGGTTCAATTTTAACTTCTATAACCTCGGGGCAGGAGCAGGGCAAGTCAGGCTTTCAATCCTATCAAGGTTCAATTTTAACGATTTCAGGGACACAACCCCTGTGCCTGCACACACACTTTCAATCCTATCAAGGTTCAATTTTAACTATTCTGTCTGTGACATAATCGACACCTATGAGAACTTTCAATCCTATCAAGGTTCAATTTTAACAAGTCCAAGAAGATGCAGGTTATCGTTTCTGGTAACTTTCAATCCTATCAAGGTTCAATTTTAACGTCCATGCGGTATCTGTTCGATGCATGGAAAAAACTTTCAATCCTATCAA
>DARE01000037.1:494-7153 GCA_002503205.1 Thermoplasmatales archaeon UBA447
CGTTCGCCTAAAACCATTAAATTTGGTCTCAAGGAATGCTCAAATTTTTAAAATATTACGTAACCATATGTATGGAATTGAGTATAAAAATCCATTGTACAGTCAAAATTTATGTCTCTTAACACCAAACTTTTACTAACACAATATCTGAAAAGGTTTCAGAGCCATTCAGCTGGGTTATCACAGAATGACCTTGTCATATTCTTTGCATTCCCCTATTGTTAGTCTTCTGGCCAATTTCTTATCCCTCAGTATAAATATTTCAATGCCATCACCTTCAGATATTAATCTTTTAAGGCGTTCTAACAGCACCTTGATCTTGCTGGAAGAGATCTCCCCTGCAAATACTGAATTCTGTATCCAGAATAGAAAAGGAAGGCATGTTTTCCTCACTTTGCTTACTCGTTTCTGAGAAACATCATAAGTCAGGATTACAAACAAAGTAATTACCACCTCCTGGGTTTGAAAGGCTTGTATTCGATTTCTCCAAGTATGGCTTTTTCTAGTTTGTAAAGTTCTAGTCTTATTAGGTGTTTGTTTGATACATTTCTCTTTAGGGATGATACATAATAGGTATCCATCAGTTTACGGTCGAATGCTTCTAGAACCTTCTTCTTCGCAATTTCTGTCAATAAAATTCCATGTTCCGTTTTAAAGCTGTCTTGGGTAATCTGCCTTGTTTTGATGAGAGAAATTGCAACAGAATGCGAAAGAAGAGGTTTGAAAATCTCCGACACGTCAAGTGAAAGGCTGGTCCTTCTAACCCCTGGTTCATGAAGAAAACTTATTTCAGGGTTAAGATGTGTTGAGAATATTTCAGATGCCGTAATCGAATAAACTAAGGAATTAAGGAAACTTATGAGGGCATTTCCAAAGTTGTTCGGTGGTCTCCTCACTCTTCTCACAATCCTGAATTTTTCTGGAAGAATGGTGTCGATGGCCTCAAAATAACTTTGTGCAATATTTCCCTCAATGCCCATAAGTTCCGTAACACTTCCGGATTTTTCAATGGACTCTGTGGGGATGATAATTTTCCCAGCCCTGTACTTCGTAAGTATCTTGTTAAAATTATTTCCTGCCCCTTTGACAAATGACCTAGCGAGCTCCATTCTTCTTTGAGGATCCAGGTAAGTTTTTGCCTGCAGGACTGTAACCTGGCCACCTTGGAGGTAGTTTTCAGGAAGTATGCTGGAAAAGTATCTTCCGTAGTATGAGTGTAAAAATACAGGAATTCCCTTTTGTGAGAGTAATTCTATAACAGGTGTGGATATGGTTGTATTCCCATATATTATGACAGAATCTACACTTTCAACAGGAATCTCCTCCTCCGCATTCTCTTTTATAAAAGCAAGGGAGTTATCTTTCTTTACGAGATGGCCTCCAGAGACAATATAGTAAGGCCTCATATATCACCCCAACAGAACTCTACAAGACTGCAACCTGAAAAGCAGAACTTGTTCCTAACAAGTGCAGGTATTTTTTTTAATTTCATTTCCTCTATCAAACGGTATGTTTCCTGGAGTGTCACCCATGTTTCCGGATCAAGGAATATCTTAGCCACATCCCTTGATCCGAGGAGATGCACAATCCCGTATACATTATGGAATCCTGCTCTTTGGAGCAGGTTAATGTAATGTGCTACCTGTATCCTGTCGCATTCAAGCAGATGTCGCCCTTTTTTAAATTCATGAACGCAGGTTTCATTCTCACTTATACTGACAGAGTCTAACCTGTTCCTACCAAGAGTTACCTCGGAGAAACCAGCTTTTCTCTTTCTTTCTGAAAGAAATTTTCCTTCATAGACATGTTCTGTACCATCGGTTATGACGTCAGAATGTAGGGATATCCAGAGCCTTCTCTGGCAAATTCTGGCATAACTTACATCTGTACCCCTAATCTCCTCAGGGTAGGCCGGGTTGGGTTTCAATCTTCAATCACCTTCATATCCAGGCGCTCCGGGAAAGCTGTGAGTTCTACAAAACTTCTAAGTGCATCCCCATACTCCTTCAAAGGACCTCGTGAAAAAGCAGACGATCTAATCCTGTCTCTTATGCATTCCTTTATTATATCAGACTCTGCCCATTCAATATCTCTTAGTTTTTTCCTTACACATTTCCATGGAATACCACAGATTTCAAGTTCAAAGTCCTTAAAGGCTTCATCTCTGAATCCTGTTGACAAAAATTTTCCATTTTCCAAATAGGATCCCTCCATATTCTTCCTTGTCCAAATCTCCCCATATTTGGCATTTGTAGCCTTGCTAACGGAACTCTCCTGCCCAGGTACTGTAAGATCAATAATGTATACCTTCTCATCAGATCTTATAAATCTTGCAAAAGATCTGATATATGCCCTCCACCAATTAGGTATAAGTTCGGTTTCAGGCAAAGAAATGCCTTTTTTAATGTAATCCGAACGCTTGTGTTCAAGCCCATCAATTAATTCAATGATGCGAGTGAATTCCTTCTTTGTTTGGATGAGGGATCGAAAACTTCCGAGGTTATTCAGGTTATCATAAATTATGCTTTGAACATCCTGGCTGGTAAAGTGAAGAAAGGCTGCCAGATAAAATCCGATACGGTATGGGGAAAATTTGTAATATTCATTTTTCATGTTTAAGGTCATTCTGTCTGTGAAATAGTCAAAAGTAACTTTTTGGCCATTGAATTCAAAATATGACTCAGCGGATATCATAACTTTTGATGGAGTGCTTGTGCCACGGCCTACCCTACCGATCCGTTGGAGGAAATTGTAATCGTATTTTCCCTGTTCAATTATGAAATTTGTGAATTTCTTATTCGGGTTGAAGCCCTGCTCTATTATGTTAGAGGCTATTACTATTCTGCCGTGGCCTTCAATCATCATGCGTATGGACTCCCTCTCAGGATCGTGAAAACCGGATACTGTCAGGACATCCTCTGATGGGATACCAGCGTCATAGATCAGGTCTCTAATTTCTGAAATAGTCCTTATCCTGTTTACTATCAGGCACCAGTTACCTTTCTTGAGATCCTCAAGGCTATGCTTGACAATTTCAACTGGTGAAGCTTTGTAAATTTCGACATTAAGGCCTCCTCTCAGCAGATCACCTGTGTCATCTGATGCAACAGCATGTACAGTACTTATTTGCCCCATGCCGAAGACCTGGCCCAGGTCACTTTCAAGGTTTTTAGGTAGTGTAGCGGAACAGTAAATGAATTTTACTTTACCATAAAGCGCCAGGCAAAGAGATATAATCCTATTGCGCTGATCAGGAGAGTAAACGTGGAATTCATCAAATATGATCGCTTTGAGCCCCCTTGTTATTAGTTCCTGTATCATACCGCCTACTCTTCCATGCACCCTTGACCAGTAGAAATTATAAAAAACAAGGAAAAGGAAGGAAGGGTTGGTTATTATGATCTTCTTTCCGTATATTGAGTTAAAGATATAATCCAGGAATGATTCTTTGTTCATCTCCACGCCATTATCAATCAAAGCGTTTCTTACAGAAGGGCTTGAAAGCTGTCCAATTTTTTTGCCATCAATCAATTTGCTGAACTCCTGCACCTTTTCCTCGATGAGGAAATTGTTTGGCAATACAATAAATGAGAAACCTTCTGAATCCTCAAGAAACTTAAAGCTGTAAGTCTTCCCTGATCCGGTTGGGGCATTAAGGATCATTATCTTATTATCCTGGCTTTTGTCTGTCAAAAAATCATAGATTCTATTCTGGAACCCTCTAGAAATAAACTGCGGGCTTATTTCAAGAGGCGTGTGCTCCAAAATAAACATCCTCCAATGAAGGCAGGTCAACGGGTCCTAAAATATAATAGGGCAGTGACACATGTTCTCTAAACTGAAAATCCCTGTCTAGGAACTTTTCTCCAAACTCTTTTTTTCCAAGTATATTCTGTATTGTGTAGAGGTTCACATATCCCTGCATATCAAATGGATGTTCGATCTCATCCACTCTCACAGATCCAACTTTCCCAGTTCCAACTCTGAGTGCTTCGGGTAGTTTAATTTCATCTTCACTTAGAAAGAAGGCATAGAATTGGTTCCCGGGCTTTATGTGTTGCTGAAAGAAGAAATTCTTGTACATTATGCTGCCAGTCCTGATATTCGGATGGGCGTTTGTGCCATTGTAATCGATTCCTTGCATTGTGTTTCTGTAAATTGCATGCATAAGTGATGGCTCACTGTCTCCGTTGCCTGTAGAATAATAAGGTGGCATGGCCACGGTAAACCAGAATCTGTATTCAGCAAGTTCTTCATAAGTAGGTTGCGTTTTTCCGGGAATATTAAAATTATGGAGTCCCATTCCATGAAGAAGAGAATATTTCAGTGCTATGTCCCCTATGAACGGGGAAGGCCTAAGTCCCCTGCCTGCCTGAATGTAATAATAGTTCAGGGGGGAAAGCACTGTAAATCGTATTTTCTTTGCAATCATAATTTCTCACGGGGACATTAGCGGAACATATCCTTCCAGTCACTTTCCATCTTTGAAACCAAGACACTGCTAATAGTCTTCAGTTCATCCCGGCTGGCTTTGACCCTTCTGACCTCCTCAATGTATGAGTTAAGGTCCTTTCCTGAAATAAGGTTCTCGCCATATATTTCCTCCATCGAACTAATGAGATCAGTATCGGGTTCATAATTCCCAGTTTCCCAGCATTTTTTCATTACGGTATAAGAGGAAATTGGCTTATCACCCTTGGAAAAACCTATGCCTATTATATCATTGGAAACATTGTCTCCGAGAATGGCAGTTCTGGCCCCGTATCGGGTTGTATAGATAATTGCCATTAGCTGAATGGCAAGCATCTCTTTCGAAATGTTCTCCATTGTAACAAATCTCAAAAATTCACATCCAGGTTTAATATATTGTGTCTCGTAAATCGCATTACTCTTTACACTGCCTGAAGTTTCATGGAGAATTGTTCCTGTATCAGATAAGGAGTTATGAGTCAGCCTTTCTGTAATTTTGAATACTGGCTGAAAGCTGTAAGCCCAGTCATAGTAATTTCTTGAAGCAATTGAAGTTGCATTCTTACCCGTTCCTGTGCTTGAATCTCCGAATATAAGGCTCACTGGGTTCCTTAAAACAGATTTAATCTCTACAGCGTTTCGTTCATAGTTTCTGGGAATTGCACCGTCCACAGACCTCATCTGTGAAAGGATGTAGCTCCTCTCAGCCCCTCTCCACTTGTTTCCAGGTATTACAACTCTTTCCTCACCATAGAATTCCTCGCTGGTTGTTTCAGTAGGCTCATTATTCCTGACTATTAGATAAGAAGTTGTCCTTGAAACTATTCCTATTTTTACAAAAATCCCTGAATTTTTTCCGAGATCAATGTCATTTACGTTTCCTGCTATATATCCTTTTTCGATCATCTCTTCTATTGTTGTCATTTTCCACCTCTTTGAGTAGTTTCATATTCCAGCAAATATTCAAATTCAAAAGCATCAATAAAATATGACTTCATTGAACCACTTGGAACCCTCCCTCCGAATAGTTTGTCCAAAGCAGAAATCAGTGCCCTAGAGAAATCATCAATATATGTGTGATTCCGGATTTCAATATCTTCACGTTCCAGGCCTTTCAAAATCTGCCCATCAAGAATATCCAGAAAGTCAGCCAGGTCGTGATTTCCTGTGCCACCTGTATTGCTCTTCCATTTCTCCAGCGCATACAGGCTGTCTCTCACTAGCCATGTCCTTTTATTAGAGCTGTCTCCAGGGTTCTTTAGCCTCAGGGCAGCTTTTGCCAGGTTTTTTATCTCTTCCATTTTTTCCACTCCATTATTTTTCTCCTTTATGCCTACAGGTCGATCTATAAGATTTTCAATGTCACTTATCCTATTCATGAGATCAGAGCCCAACAACGATCTCAGGCTTTGTTTGCCACCTCTTTTTTTATTTCCATTTTCATTCATGAGGCTTTTAATCTGTGAAAATATTGAAAGTGGCTCACTCAAATAACCCCTAATTACTGGAGCCATCTTTTTGAAGTCCATGAATCTGATCGACTTATTCGAAAGGACAGAGAATGTCTCAATTAGATTGAGTACCTCATCAAGCTTGTTATATCTGATCCTCGTTATGCCAAGATCATTCATAGAGAATGAAGGGGCATCATAAACTAATATTTCCTTGCCCAGAGAAGGGGACGGTGAATGTGCTTCCGAAATAAAGCATTTCATTTTGGTATTTTTCGAAAATATTATGGCAGTTGTAAGAACGCTTAGTGCATCTGAAAGGTTGTCAACGTCCATTGCACCTATCCAGAAACTGCTGTCAACCTTCAGGCTTTCGTCCCTTTCATATGTATCAATAAGGCCAATAAATAATTCCTCTAAGTTTGATGGCTCAGAATCTCCTCTCCCTCTAATCCAATTTGTGAGGACTTCAGCCATATCTATGTAAGAAATCGCTCCAGGGAAAGAAACGTACAATACTACCCTAGAAAAATCTGATCTTAACTGGGGAATTATGCATTTCCTCAATAGTGCCTCCAGTTTATAATCTATGTCGACCCTGGCAAAGCTTATAGCTGAGGTAGTAAGCCTGTTGGAGAAAGTGCTGTTAGTCGCCAGAGCGTACATGCTCTCTGCTTTAGCTTCATACTGGGCCGGATAAGAATTGATAATTGACATGGATTTCTTTTCAGGTACAAC
>DARE01000037.1:7253-36235 GCA_002503205.1 Thermoplasmatales archaeon UBA447
TGTAAGGCCTGAATTGACGAAAGTTTCAAATTCAGCAAAAACTCTCTCCCAAACATCACCTCCTATAGTGTTATCAAGCAATACTAGCGGAAGAAGAAAAACACTTTTTTCCTTGTTTTTACCCTTCGCCCTCCCTAAGAAAGGTTCAAGCATTTTAGCGTCCCTGATTGAGATATCAGATAGAGCCTTTCTGAGTATATTCGCGTTTTTACTCTTGAATTCAGGATTAAGTTGCAAATACCTTAAAAGAAATAATTTCGTTCTTTCTAGAATTTCTTTTTCATCGTATGAAGATATATCATTGAGTGAGACTAAATCTCTGAACTTGAAGGAGTCGAGATTTATCCTGAAAGCAATAGATGAAAGGGCCCTGGTGTGTTCAATGTATGAATTTACAACTGTTAGCTCTGATTCGCCAAAACTCTTGTCTTCAGGTTTTAAAACTTCCATAAACTTTCTATTATCGCAAAAGTAATCTTTCATATCTGAAAGCTTAATTTCAATAATTCCTTCAGTTGGAAGTTCTATCTTTCTGTCATTGCACTTCATTACTTTGGAAACATTCAACTTTGAAAGGAAGGATTTTAGAACCTTGTTCTTTAAATCATCTAGTTCCGCTAATGTGTTGAATTCATTCCCATAGTAATATATCCCCTCAGAAGTAGTCCAAAGGTATATGCCCCCTACTTCGGCGATCTTTTGGATAATCTCTTTGCGAAGTAGATCGCTGAAAGCATAAAATATGCTATGTGTGAATTTTATGAGGCGGATCTTCTCTTTCTTTAGAACTAACCCATGGAAGTGGATATCCTTCCTAAGTGTGTTGGGGATATTGTTAAATGCACTGGATAGTTCATCGGCAAGTCTTGAAATATCAAGCTCAAATGTTAGATCCGTTGATATATTGACCTCATTTCTCAATGAATTTGCAGTGGTACCAATTTCTGTAGAGAATGCTATCTGATATAATTCATTGGGACCCAATTCTAATGATTCATAAAGAGATTGGGGCAAATCTGCGATGAGAGAATCAAGTTCTTTCTTGGCTCTCATGTCCTTTGGGGTTCCTGTTAACTTGTTATAATCATGAAATAGGTAACCTACAAGCCCTCTCTTTATGCGCTGTTGCAGTTTCTCTTCAATGCTTATTTTATTTTCGTGCAGGGCAATTTCAAGTACCTTAAGGGCAAGGGAAGCTCCAGAAATTATATGTGCAAGGTAGGGCATGTCAAAGTTTGAGGCCCATGAAGGTTTATCAGGCCATTCTCCACCTTTGGCCGTCCTTTGCCATTCACTTTTGTTCCATATCTTCCCAAGTACTTCGGTAAGATACCATTTATAGATCACATTCAAGTCGATTTGAGTGTCAGGAGATTCAAAATACATTCCAGGGCTTAGTTTGGGGTTATTGCTCCTCAATAGTCCACCTCAAAACAACCAAGTCCTAGCCCAGTCTTAGAGCCCAACCCTTTATAATAGAGAAGCTCGAACGTCAAAGGATCAGCCTCTATCGAGCCAGTTATATTGAATCCGCTGGTTATGGCTTCCTTTTTATTTTGAGATGAGATCCTCACCGTTTTCCTTTTTCCATTAAAAATTTTGATATCGAGTTTTTCCGGGGAATGCATTAATTTGTTCTCAAGAACCCAGGTCATGCTCTTCCTGAGGTTCAATTCCAGATCTTCAGTGGAATCAACATATTTAGTTCGTGATTCAAAATCCCTTACAACAACTGGGGAAAGTGTTCTAAATTTGTAGGAATCCTTCGGTTTTGGTTTTTCCGTGTTTTTTATAGACCTAACAAGATATGTTGCATCGCAGATTCTTAGATGGGGGTCCTCAGCAATGGCCAACCTAAGGTGACTTTCCATCCTTTTGTCAATAGAACGGAAAATGATGAATCCGTTGTCAAGGGAAATTCCATTGGTTCCAAATTTGAAGCTTTGGGAGATTATGTTGCTAAAGGTGTGTATTGAAATGTTATCTCTGTCATGTAGCTTCCTCACTTCGGTATTGTATCTGTTAAGCTTGGTATAAAAAGCAAGCGCTACATAATAATTGTACTCATAGGGGATAACATTTCCTGAAACCCTTTTAATATTCAGGATCAGTGAAGTATATGCGGAAGACATAAAGGTTTAATAACTTATAGAGTATATAAAAATTGTGAAACAGGAGGGCGAAATAAATTCTTCGTCAAGTGAGGCCATAAGTTCTAATGGAGCTCTCATAACGTTTATAGGATTCAGGCCCCATCTTTGCGAGGGATTCATAAGTACGATCAATCCCGGATTCAAAATCCAGTCAATATATCTGTTTGAATCCGAATTTAAATCATTTAATAACAACATAGAGAAGTTGAACGAGTATGAGGTCGAGATTAAAAATGTTAAAGAGCAGTGTAAAAGGCGCTTTCCAGATGCCAATATATTGGATATTACTGTCAAATCAATATGGAGTATGAATGACATTTTCCCAATGATGTCCAAGATAAAGGAAAAAAGGGCTGTATTGAATATAAGTGCGGGTCCTTCTCCATTTATAGCAGTATGTATATTCTGGGCACTTAAAATGAAAACAGTCAATCTGGCCCATGTCATAGAAGTCAGGGACAGGGAAAACAAGGTAGAAAGCCTTTCTTACAAAATTTTCAACCCCATTCCTTTCCTGAACTATTGCTTTGAACTTGACGAACTGGACAGAGAGATTCTGAATATCCTCGGAAACGGGAAGACAAGAACTAGGGATGTTCTGGATTCAATCAACAAAAAAAGATCAACAAAAGATAGAATAACTTTGAAGACTGTAGAAAACAGAGTAAACAAGATGGTGGAACTTGGCCTTCTGGAAAAGTTCCTGGGAAAGAGCAACATATTAAACATACGTGATGACATTCTCGTCATATCAGGTTCTATAAACAATATGTATGTTTGATCATCTTAAAGTGGTCTTTGAGTAAGGTAAGCGCTATAAAAAGCAAATTGAAAAATATTAGCAGATAATCCAGCAGAAAGTGGCGGCAAGCATATTCTTCTTTGTAACGGTTGTAGTTGCGGTATTCTCTGTATTGAACCCGATCGGTGCAATCCCTACACTTGTTGCCCTGACAGAATCCTTTCCAAAGTCAGAGAGGCTGAAGGTGATCACTAAGAGCGTTATGGTTGCCTCTGGAATGATCATCGGCTTCATGCTTGTGGGAGTTTACATATTCACAGTCCTTGGAATTGACATAACAGACTTCAAGATCGCAGGGGGAATTCTACTATTCAAGGTTGCATTTGATATGCTACAGGGAAAAACCTCCAATACAAAGCTTACACAGCAGGAAAAAGAGGAATACATGGATAAGGATGCCATAGGGATAGTCCCTATTGGAACACCTCTCTTAGCCGGTCCCGGATCAATTACAACAGCCATCATATATTTCAACAGCAAAAGCACAACTCTCCCTGAAAAGTTTCTGACGCTAGCTGCAATATTTGTTGTCATGGTTATGTCATACCTCATACTTCGATATTCAGTGGGTCTATTCGACAGGCTAGGAAAAACAGGCTCCCTGCTGATTTCCAGAATAATGGGGCTGCTGCTTGCATCCATTGCAGTGGATTTCATAGCTACTGGGATCATAACAATCGCAAGTTCTGTTTGACCACTGCCCTATATTGTATTATCAGAATATGTTTATCTTAAAGATATGATCCGGTTACAGGATGTTCAAGATAACAGTAGCCACAACTCCGGCAAGATCACTGGATAACGATCTGGACCGCAATATAGCATATTTTCTCTCCGATATAGGGTACATTCCGAGGGTTAGCCCAACCACTGACCTGCAGACAATTCGAGAATCAGCATATTTCAGGCTGTTCCGGGACTGCTTCCTCCTCAAAGCTGAAAGATACTGGACTGGCGACGAGCTGATGGCCTATCTCAAGACAAGCAGGACAACACTTTACAGGCATCTGAACAAGCTCAAGTCAATGGATATCCTTGAAGAGGTTCAGGAAGGCAAGACAAAAAAATATCGGTTAAGGTCAGGTGATCTCATGAAGGCCTGGAACTGGGTCGAGGTCAACACAAAACTGGCTCTTGACAACTACAGGAAAACAGTTGAGCAGATTTCCCGTCTCACAAGAAACATGCAGAAGTGAGGGTATTTTATATTACTTTGTTATGGAAGATAGATCAGAATAACAGTTAAAATATCATCTCTGATAGGGTCACTGATAAATATGGATTTCATCAAGATCAAAGAGGGGGGATCATACAAGGTAATCTCCAACAGCGGGAAGGAGGAACCAATGGTTACCTCCGGTGAATTCGTCGGATATACATTGCTTGGGGAAGAGGGGGCTGTATGCTTCAGAGTAAAGGATGACCTTGGAAAGTCCTTTATAAGGCTCATTCCTGTTTCCGGCCTTATAGCGATAGAATTCAGTGACGAAGATCTTCTGTCTTTGAACAAGAAGGTTGATGATTCAGACAAAACAACATATTTCAGCTGATTTAAATTTTTTATTCAGATATGGAGGTTATTTTTTCCAATTCTCTGTAAACTGGCCCATTTGCTGTCAGTTCACTCGCAAACAGGGTAACCTGATTCACCTTTGATTCAAATGAGATATCCCTGAATTCATCAATTAAGGGATTAAGGTTGAAGGGCTGTTTGGCCCTGCCGATTGTCACATGAGGTACGAATGAATTGCCTGTCTCTCTTCCCAGTTTCTGCAGGATCAGATTCCTTATGCGGTCCAGTTCAGGCTGATCTTCCACTCTGATGAAGAGCACTCTTCCCCTGTCAGGGCCAGGGAAAGCACCGAGCCCAGAGAATTCCAGTGAGAATTCCCTGAAGGAAACGCTCTGCATTGCTATCTCTATCTTATGCACATATACTGGTTCGATATCACCGAAGAACTCAAGTGTAAGGTGCAGGTTTCCAGTCTTTACCGGCCTGAGCTGGTGTTCAGAATCCACTCTCTCAAACAGGGATATTGGTGCAAGGCCCCGTGATACCTCAATTGCAAGAAATGCCCTTATTTTTCTATTAACATTCATATATCCCAGATCAGCAATAGGCATAATTCCGTAAAATCATATATAAAGTGTGTATATCACACCCATGAGCAAGATACCTCAGGAACTTAAATATACAAAGAGCCACGAGTGGATCAGGGTGGAAGGGGAAACAGTCACTGTGGGAATTACAGATTATGCACAGAGCCAGCTCACCGATATTGTTTTCATAGATCTTCCAAAAAAGGGGACGAAGAAGAAGGCAGGGGAAGTCCTGCTCACAATTGAATCTGTGAAGTCAGCTGAGGATGTTTTTTCTCCGCTTGATGGCGAGGTTACTGAAGTGAATTCCGCACTTGAGGATAAGCCGGAGCTTGTGAACAAGGACCCATACGCCAACTGGATGGTAAAACTTCAGAAGAAAGGCGGCTTCGGAGAAACGATGACCCCGGAAGAATATAAAAAATTCATTGGAGAGTAAAATTGTCTGCCCAGGACAGAAAGGACTACTATTACAAAAAGGCAAAACAGCAGAATTACAGAAGCAGGGCTGCCTTCAAGCTTATGGAGCTTCAGACAAAATCCTCCATACTGAAGTATGGGGATAATGTCCTGGAGATAGGCTCTTCCCCGGGAGGATGGACCCAGATCATAAGGAGCATCACTGAGAGACCCGTAATATCCGTAGATCTGAACGATATGGAACCAATTGAAGGGGTATATTTTATACGGGGCAACATCTCCAACCCCGCCATCAATGAGAGGATAAAGCCATATATGGAGAAGCTGCACATTGAAAAATTTTCTGCAGTTCTCTCAGATGCAATGTCAAGGACGTCTGGAAAGAGAGACATAGATCACTCCTCCTCATATCTTCTGTGCAAAAGGGTGATGGAGATTTCCATGGATTTGCTTGCAGAAGGTGGAACCGTTGTGGTAAAACAGTTTCAGGGTGACCTGACCATTCCATTCCTGAATGAATGGTCTCCCAGGTTCCGTAACTCACGGATTACAAACGTTGCTGCTTCAAGGGAATCAAGCAGCGAGGTATACATAATATTCAAAGGGTATATCTCTGAACACGAAACTGATCAGTTTTCTCAATCTCCATTATAAATCGGCTGAACAGTTCATAGTCCATAACAATGGCTTCTGTACCCTGTTTGCCGATATATTCATTGAGTTCTTTAAGCATGTTTGCGACTCTTGCGTCTTCCACATGCTCAAAACTTTTCAGGCGTGTCATCTCCTTTGCCCATTCATCCACAAAGGAATATGGATCATCTCCTGAAACGCCTTTTTTCATGAGTTTTTTCTTACGCAGGGAATGCCTCACAAGTGTCATAGAAC
The DNA here is from genome assembly GCA_002503205.1 of Thermoplasmatales archaeon UBA447. Classification (GTDB taxonomy): domain Archaea; phylum Thermoplasmatota; class Thermoplasmata; order Thermoplasmatales; family Thermoplasmataceae; genus UBA447. The sequence continues at coordinate 13,617 of DARE01000037.1, forward strand.
TGATCTCCTTTGAATAGGTTTTCTGGAAATTATCCTCATCCATATCTATGCCAACTATCTGAATTCCCTTCAACTCAGCAAATTTCATTGCCTCAATGTAAATTGGAGGCGGAGTCATAACCTCCCCGAATTTAGAAAGGAGAAGGCCGTATATGATCTCATAATCTGAAAGTGACATCTCAAATGGGTCCTTCAGAAATTCTCCCAATCCCTTCACCTCCTCTGGTGATATGGATATCAGGAGGAGATCAGGGTTCACAGACTCAAGAAACTCCTTAACCCTTTCACCCTGTGAAACAAGTCCCTTGATTCCAGCAAATCCCATTATCTCTCTATTTGTGGGCTTGTATATGAGCTTGAATATCATGATGGGGATTTTCTCTTCTCAATAAGGTTGTGTATTTCTGAGCTGTCCATGGAGCTCTTTATCTCAGAAAGATTGAGAACGGGGCACCCCCCATAGTTCTCTCTGGTGGTGTTCATCTTTGATATGACAAGTGATTCAGTTCCAAATACGTCTGCTATATGCTTTATGGCTCTAATCCTCTCAGCCTTTACCGCCAGGTCCTCAAGAAGGCCAACAAGGAAAACATCCTCAACCTTCTCCTTAGCGACTGCATCGAAGGGGGACCTCTTTACCCCCCTCATTTCATATCCTCTGTTTATCATGAGTTCGAATGCCTCCCTGAAAAAGTCATCAGCGTAATCTTCTGAGAAGCTGACTTTGAGCTCCCTGTAAATCTCCATAAGGTTCAGAAACTTTCTGAGGTCACAATCAAGAAGTTCCTCAAGTTTCAGGAAAATGTCCACAGTGACTGCACTTCCCGCCTCATAGAGGGAAATAGACCTTCTTGAGACCCCAATCTTATTTGAGAGATACCCAATGCTGTAACCAAGCATCTCTCTTCTCTTCCTGAGTGTCTGGCCGTCTATTGACACATAATATCCTCCGGGTCCGGAGGTTATGAATGGTCCGTCTCCATCAATATAGTCCTTGAATGTTTCAAGAGAAAGTATGGGAACTGAATGCCTGTAATATACAACTCCCTGCTCCAGTTTTCCGGAACTGGCCCTGTCACCTATAACCATTGGTGACGCAGACACAAGTGATGCAAGTTTGATCAGTTCCCTTGCATTGGCCTCCCTGAAAGTATCTATGTTAATGAGAATCTTAATTATGAATCTAACATCGTCTCGCCTGGCAGTTATATCAAAGCTGGGATAACCTGCAAATTCCCTGTCTGAGACAGCAAAGTCCCTTTCATCGAGAAATTCTCTCAGCCTATCAGTGAGATAACTGCGTGCTTCGTCCACAGGATATGTATTCAATCCTATATTTAATTCTTTTCGTTATCTTTTGAAGCTTTCCAGATTACCCATCACAATGGGCGCTCCCGCCTGGGTTCAGGCAGAAAAACGGTCAGATGCCAACCACATCATCCTCCTTAAGAAATTCAGATGATATCTTGCTAGGGCATATCCTTACCTCACAGTGATCGCATACAAGATCAGCGTCTCTCCCCTTTGCGGTATCAATGGCCATATGGTTCACACCCTCTATTGATGATATTTCGCTGAACAGTTTTGAAGGGAACGTCCTGTAGAATATTGCCCTGATGGTAACACTGTCCTTTCCGATGTTTCTGCCATGAATCTCTTTAACATAACAGCCGTATCTGGCTATCAGTTCAACAAACTTTTCCATAACTTTCCCGAAGAACCCGGGGCATATGTCCAGAGTTATGACCTGGTCTCCCATAAGCGGGGCGATATTGCTGATATCTACTGTTGGTTTGATCCTTGACATGACTTCCTTCAGCTCATGTGTGGATTCTATGACTTTTATCGTTTCGTAAACAGTCCTTCTGTTAACCTTGAAAGCAAGGGCCACATCAGTGACTGAAATCTGGATCCCATCCAGCCAGAAACCGCCGTTAATGACTGCAATTCCTCTGTTATAGAGCCCCTCCACTATCCTCTTTTTAATCGGGTGTTCTTTGAAATATTCTTCAAGAATAAGGAGCATGTCTCTACATATTTTATGTAACTATAAAATCCTTCACAATATAAAGTGAACATTATATGGCAGAAAAAGTTAAAAATGGTTAATTGTCCAGAATCATGAGAATCCAGGATTATTTCGCAAGAAATTTCTGCCTGAACTTCTCAGAATCAGGAAGCGGGGTCGGGTCTGGAACTGCCTCGTAATATTCATATGGTGACTGAACAAGGGGGACTTCGAACTCATGCAGGACTCCAGCTCTGAAGAGGTGTACCTTCACCTTATCCTTTCCTGTGAAATCGGACATGTTATCATGCTTTATCCTCCTGTTTCCCTCAAGAATATCTTTGGTAAATCTTTCTGAATACCTTACGCCATTGATCGCTATAAGTTCATCAGCTGGATTGATGCCAGCATTATACGCAGGTGAATTCTCTATCACTCCCTCCACAATGAACCTTGAGGAGGAATTCTTGAGTATCAGGCCCATGTAGGGGCGGTCCCTTGGCTCTTCGTTGTCTATCTTTTTGAATCCCTTCGAAAGGACCATCCCGATTTTCCTGAACTCACTGACGAAGTCAATGTTTCCAGCTTTTCTGAAATTGTTTCTGATGAATTCAGAGAAATCTGTCCCGGTCACGTCGCGTAGAGCAGTTATGAGATCTTTTTCGTTGTAACCTTTTCCGTCTCTGTTGTATTTCTCCATAAGATTAAGATAAAGGTCGTCCAGTGATTTCTGTGCCTTTGTAATTTCTATTATCTTCAGGTCAAGAAGGAATCCCAGCAACTCTCCCTTAAGGTAATAGGACACATAATGGTTGTAATTGTTTGGAGAAGGCTTGTAGAGCTTTGTCCATGTGTCAAAGGATGAATCATATGCAGATGTCCTTTTTCCACCAGGCATTGTCTCGTAATAACGAATGTTTTCTGTAAGGTGCCTGAAATACTCCTTTTCATCTACAAGCCCTGCCCGCATGAGTATATGGTATCCGAAGAAATTCGTGAATCCCTCGGCCATCCAAAGCATGTTTGTGTAGTTCTCTTCCCTGTAGTTGAATGGCCCCAGTTCAACTGGCCTTATTCTTTTTACATTCCAGAGGTGGAAGAACTCATGGCTTGTTACTGACAGAAAGGCCCGGTACTTTTCAAATGGGGTAAAGCAGAAGCGATCCACAGCAATTGCAGTTGAATTCAGATGCTCAAGCCCACCGGTGGGGAGCTCAGATGAATCTATGAGGTGATATATGAAAACGTACCTCTTGTAAGGAAGGTGGCCAAACATCTTGAGGTAAGCTTCCACTATCTTTTTCACATCCCCCTTTATCTTTTCCTCATCTTCATTCCCTCTTCCGCAGAGGACTATCTCATGCTCCTTTCCCTCGACGCTGAAGAAAAGGCTCCTGTGGGTGCCAATCTCTATGGGGCAGTCTACAAGAATGTCATAATTTGTTGACCTGTATTTAAATTCGCTCAGTTTTTCCATTCCTGTGGAAACTTTCCAACCCTCAGGGGGTTTTATCTGAAGCTCAATTGACTGTTCCTTGTAGCCATCCACATAAAAGAAGACGCTAGTTCCGTTTATGAAAGCGTGAAACTGGTCAACATAACTTGAATGTACGTCAAGCTGATGAGCAAAAACCTCATAGGTGACGCGAACTGACTGGGCGCCAGTAGTGTTGATTCTCCAGGTTGATTTGTCTTTCTTGGAGGTCTCCAGTTCCCGGTCTTCAGTAAAGGCCTTTAGATTCACAACAAACCTTCCGAAGTCAGCTATCTCATAAGCGCCTGGAGTCCAGGCAGGCATAGTCAGTGTCAGAAACTCGTCTGAATTTCCTTCAATATTCAGCTGAACCTGTATGAAATTTGTCTGGGGTCTCTCCAGACTTAAAATGTACTGGATCCTCATAGGTTTATCAGAGAACCTTTAACGGTATCTTAAGTTAAATCTTTGCAGAGGCTTTCACAATTATTAAGGAAATTAAGAGAGGTGTTCAGTCATAGGATCTGTCCTCAAGATAGTTGTGGTATTTCATCAGGTATTCCTCTGATTTCTGGGAAATTGTTGTCTCAGTTGACATTGCGTTTGCAAGATTTCCGTAGTACTTCTTGATCTTCTCCTCAACAGGAAGGTATGTTTTCAGAGCTTCTGTAACATTGCTCTTCTCTATGAGGCGGCTTTCTTCCATAACTGCCAGGTCACCTGCGGCTCGAATCAGACCGCCAAGTTCCCTGAGCCGAAGTGTAAGCGCATTGTCCTTCTTGTCTATCTCCTTGCCCCTTCTCTTTCCCTCTTCAATGACCATTTCAGCCGCCTCCATGGTCATGTGGGGTATTTTTCCGTCAACAATGATCTCCTGAGCTATGAACTGGAGATAGCGAAGTCTGTTTTCCGGGTTATCTGGCATCGTAGTATGCATGAGTAGCTCGTATCCGCCACCGACTATCCTGGATCTCAGAGGGCTCAGTATGTATTGCAGATCCTGTATGTTACAGGCGGCCACCAGTATAAAGTCCGCAGGAACACCATCCACCCTTACACTTGCACCTGCGCTCTGAGGGTTCCTTCCAGTGATTGGGAAGCTCCTTTCCTGCATGGCTGTGAGGATTGACCTCTGCAGATTGCCCAGATGTGTTATCTCGTCTACAAAAAGGACACCTTCATGTGCCTCATGGACAGATCCTGCTATAACACGTTCAAAGGGCATTGTTCCCAGTTGCGGATGCCCTCCATATGGATCGTGCCTTACATCTCCAAGCAGCTCTGTCTCACTTGCCCCGGTCGCAAGGATAAACGGGGTTCTGGATACTGGGACAATAACCTTGGACGGGCTCTTCTTCTCAATCTTCCTTCTCCGTTCAAGCGTCTTTTCGTCCAGGGCCCTGATTTTGTCTCCATATCTCTCGTATATTATGACTTCCTCCCTTTCGCCAATCCTTCTTGTTGATGTGACCCTTTCAGTGCTGTTCTGAACACCGAATGCGGCCCCTATTACATTGAATACATCGCCGAAAGGTCCCTGCTGAACATTCTGAACCTTTGGGTTGTTGCAGTTCGGGCAGGTTGCCTCAGCTGGAAGTGAGTAGAATCCACATTTCCCGCATCTGTAACCAAGCCTTTCTGCAACGGTTGCTGGCACGTCTCTAGGATCGTAAATCTCCCCCTCAACGGAACTCATCTCTTCCTTCTCTCTGTTGATCTCCGAGAGCGACTTGATCTCTACAAAAGGCCTTTCCGGATACTGGGGGTTGTGAACTACCCTTACCTCCTGTTTTGGCCTTTCAAGATAAAATGACATTGCCTGGGCAATCATCGACTTGCCCACACCAGGAGGGCCGACGAGGAGGAGATGCCTCCTCTGCATTGCGGCAATCTTGGCCATTCGGACAGCGTCCTCCTGACCTATGACCCTGTCCAGAGGATTGTTTGGAATCTGGACGTAGGAAGTATCAGAAAGATCTTTGAAGTTTATGCCTGCTGATGGCGTTCCCATGATATCACCCTGATCTCTGTGGGTTTCTTGGTTATGTTCCCAAGTTTGGCGCCATAAATATTCTTCACACCTATTTTGTAGGCAACATCAACCAGCCTCTGTGAAATTACTCCCCCGGTAATGATGGTCTCTGCCTTCTCCATCTGAGGGATCTTTTCAACGGTTTCAGTTATAGGAATTGCTGTCAGGAGCTCACCATTGCTACCATAAACCTCCGTCATCTTTTCCTTCAGGAGTGAGTTTCCACGCTGCTCAATAAATTTAGGGTTGCGAAGATCCATTGGTGCCTCTTCTACAGGTTCTTGAGGCTCTTCCGGGATTTCCTCCTTCTCCACTTTTTCATGCTTTTCAGGCGTGCGTTCCTTTTGCTGCTCCTTCTCCTCCTTGTAATTCTTGATCTCAACTACGGATTTGGCATCTTCGTAACCACGCTTTGAATGCTTCGTGTTCTGTGATTCCTGGGCAGTTCTGTCATTGAGTTCCTTAAGCTCCTGAGTCATACCCCTCATTCCAAGGTACTGTTCGATTGGAGTTTTGTAACGAAGTGCTTTCACTATCTGCTTGTATGTGAGTTCCTCAACTTCTGTTCCAGGTGGTGCCCTTGCCACAAAATCAATTTCTGCAACCTGCAGCATCTCCTTGAGAATGAGGTCTCCACCGCGGTCTCCATCAAGAAATACTGTTACAGTGCGTTCCTTTGAAAGCTTCTGGACTGTCCTAGGAATGCTTGTTCCCTGAACAGCGATCGTGTTCTTTATCCCATATCTGAGAAGGTTAAGTATATCGCTTCTCCCCTCCACAACAATTATTGAGTCTGAATCCTTAACGGCAGGACCGGCCGGGAGGTGGTCCTCACCATATGTTATTATTTCGCCCTTCTCTACTTCAGTCCTTACAGAAGATATTATGCTCTCTGTGACGCTTTTTCCACTCTCCGTCATACTTTTGTAGAGCTCTTCTGCCCTTGAGATAACCTTCTGTCTCTTCTGAACCCTTACATCTTCTATGTTTTCAACTTCGACCTTTGCCTTGCACGGCCCTATGCGATCTATAGTTTCAAGAGATGCTGCAAGAATTGAGCTTTCAACCTGGTCAAGGCCGGATGGTATCAAAACGAAACCCTCTGTCCTGCCTTTTTTGCTGTCTATCTCAACCTCTATTCTTCCTATCTTGCCACTTTTCTGGAGGTCTCTGAGGTCCAGCTCCTCCCCGAGGAGCCCCTCAGTCTGGCCGAATATGGCTCCTACCACATCCGGTTTCTCAACCACCCCATCCGTGGTTATCTTTGCTTTTATCAGATATTTTGTTAGATTTGGATCTACATTCAATGTAATCACCTTTATGATATCTAGTGGAAAGGGAAAGAGTGGAAAGCTCCCGTTTCCTGCTAATAATCATGATGAATGAATTGCTAAAGTCTATATAACGTCATCGCCAAGAGTGCAGATTTTCCCAAAGCAATTGGGTTAGGCAAGGGCCAGCCAAATGATGGGAGAACATGACAAACTCCACAAAATTAAGGAGAAAACTATTTTTTTAATGTATTTTGAAATATTCTGCAGTATTGAGTCTGCTGATAAATATTTATATCGTTCAAATATCTGCATTAGGCTTTATGATCAGATTTGGAATAGCAGGAATCCCTCTTACAAGTAAAGGTAGAACTTTCATAGAATCAGTGGAGGATACTCACACACTGGGCCTAAATGCACTTGAGGTCCAGCTTCTGAGAGTAAATGTGGAGGAAAGGCCCGCTCTTGATTACGCAGGAATGAGGCCGAGAGATGTCGATTCAACCATAATTGTTGACGTTCTAAGGGAGGATGAGAATGGCACATATTCAGGAATTGGAATTGACACTGTGATCGAAGAGGATGATATAGTTCAGGAACTCTTCTGGAACATGGCAAGGAATTATGAGGATCTCAGAGACGGTGGAGAGCTTGCCAAGGAACTGGATGTCAGGCTCTCTATTCATGCACCATATTACATGGATCTTCTGAACCAGGGAGAGATGGCTGAAAGGTCCTACAATCACCTCAAATGGGCACTCATAATAGGCAAGGCCATTCAGGCCAAGAGAGTCATAACACACACAGGATTCTATGCTGAGCCTAAGAAGGATAGCCTGAAGATAGCAAGCAGAGTATATACTGATCTCTCAAAAAGCTACAGTACTGAATCCGGGTATCCGGTAATTGGTGTGGAAACATCCGGAAAGAGTGAGATATTCGGTTCAGTTTCAGATGTAATTTCACTTGCGAAGAAGGTGAAGGAAATAGAGCCAATTCTTAATTTCCCACACGTCCACTCACTTAATGGTGGCTCACTTATAGAGGTAAAGGACTTTGACGCAGTTATAAGCGAATTCCTGAAATTCGCCAAAGGAGATCTTTATACTGAGTTTGCTGGCGTTGACTATACTGACCATATGGAGAAAAAATTAATGGCCATAAAGCATGGTGACCTCAAATTTGAGACCCTAGCGGAATCTCTCTCTGTATTGGACGATGATGTTACCGTGATATCCTCTTCCCCGCTCCTAGAACACGATTCACAGTACATGAATATAATGTATCTGAGGGCAGTTTCAAAGAAGTTCCAGAAAAAGGCACAACTGAAAAAGGCGGTGGGATAGATGGCCAGGGAATACCCGGTTAAAAAAGGACTGAAAACCGATCCAGATTCCATTCTTTCGGCAGCTATGGAAGCAGGAGTGGATGGTAAAATAGAAAACAGCCATGTTCTGCTTTCTATTCCAGGGATCAGGAGAATTGATATCTTCACAGAAGGAAAAAAGCTGATGGTTGAAACTGAAAACGATGAGAAAAACACTGACCCCATGAGAACAGTAAGAATGTTCAACGATCTTATGGAAAAAATTACAGGTTATAATTCAAAGGAAAGAAAGAAAAAATTTAGTAAATTATAAATCAACCAGAACAAGATTACTTGTATTTGATCTTGCTGGATGCCCTGAAGACGAACTTCTTCTTGGACGGGACGTTTATTATTTTCTTAGTCTGTGGGTTTCTTGCGGTTCTGGCCTTCTGCTCCTTCCTCTCAAAGATTCCAAAGCCTGCAAGGTTAATCTTTGTACCCTGCTTGTTGGCCTCTGCCACTACGGTGTCCAGAAATGTCTTTATGACATTCCTCGCTGTTTTCTGTGTCGTGTTGGTCTTCTTTGCCACAGACTTAGAGAGTTCGCTAATTCCTACCAAATCATCTACCTCCAGATAGATGATATATTTAGTTATATTAAAATATTTCTATTGCACTTTTACTGCACTTAAAATTTCAATGGCTTCTCTGGTATTGTATATTTATGATAAAAATTATGGCATAAAAGGTGCCATTGTAGAATATATGAATTTTACGCAGTCTGCATGCATATACATTAATTTATCTATTCCTAAGGCATGAAGATTGCAATGAAACTGATCGAGAACTGGTTTTCAGAGAGATATTCAGACAATCTGCAACTGTCATTCAGGGTTATGGATCAGCTGCTGTCAGTCAAGACTGATTTTCAGAGGATTGATATTTTTGAAACATATGATTTCGGCAAACTGATGTCCATAGATGGTACCGTTCAGCTAACGGAGAGAGATGAATTCGTCTATCATGAGATGATTACCATGGTTCCCTCTGCAATATTCAGGGGGAGACCAAAAAAGGGTCTCGTAATTGGCGGTGGTGACGGTGGTACTGCGTCACAGTTGCTGAAGCTTGGCTTCGATCATGTTGTGAATGTCGAGATAGATGGCCAGGTTGTGGAAGTTTCAAAAAAGTATTTCCCTGACATATCCAAGGCATTTTCAGACAGCAGGGTAAAACTTCTGGTGGATGATGGGATCAAGTTTGTTCACGACACTGATGAAAAATTCGATCTTGTTATTGTTGACTCCACCGATCCTGTAGGCCCGGCTGAAGGCCTATTCAACAGTAATTTCTACAAGTATGTCAGGAAATTGCTAAACAAGGGTGGCCTTGTGGTTACACAGTCAGGATCCCCGTTCTATCAGCCAAAGGCACTAACACTGGCTAACTCTGCTATGAAGGCGGTTTTCCCAAACGTCGCAACATATACTGCTTTCATACCAACTTATCCCAGCGGTTTCTGGTCATTCACTGTTGCTTCTGATTCAGAGCTTCAACCGGGCGATGCTTCATGGCTTCCAGACGGGAAATATTTTAACAAAGAAGTTCTGAAGGGATGTTTCATGCTTCCGGAATTTGTAAAAGCACTTATTCGAGAAAATGAGTGAAATTCATCACTTCACTTTCCACTTTTCCATGGCATCCTTGAGTTCTTTCTGATATTTTGGACCAAGATTCTTTGCAATCTTCCTAAGGTCCGCCATATTCTTAACGATATTCTGCTTGCTGTTTCCGTTGATAATGGACATGAACTTGTTGTAATCCCGGGAATACTTTATGAACAGGTAAAAGAAAGAAATGGTTAGAACAAGAGATACTGCAAATATCCAGTATTCCCAGTTGCCTGTCTGTTGAAGTGAGAGCCCGTCATTTATCATTGAGGAATTTCTGAAAATCAGATCATTTGATGTGATAATGAGGATTACGAGAGAAACTGCAAAAACAATAAGAAATATTGCCCTATAATATTCCCGGATGGATGACGTCATCTGTCTCTTGCCATTGAATTTCATTATATAATAACTTTCATCTGCTGCCCATTAAATGGCTAATAAACCTTTGAGCTGCAAGAGACCTGTGAGAAATGGATGATTTGGTTTCAATATCCATCTCTGCCAGTGTTATGCTTTGCCCATCAGGTATGAAAATAGGATCATACCCGAAGCCGCCCTTTCCCCTGATCTCTTTCGAGATCGAGCCTCTCAGCATGCCATCAAACTGAAAGAATTCGTGCCCGTCGAAGTATGTAATTACAGTGAGGAAACGGCATGATCTGTCCAGCCCTTGAATAAGTTTCAGTATGCCAGTGTTTCCTATTGTCCCCGCAACATAGGATGAATAAGGGCCCGGAAAGCCATTCAATGCATCTATGTAGAGCCCGGTATCTTCTAGGAAAAATCTACCATTTATTTCATGCGTGATCTTTCTTGCACTGTCCAAAGAGATTTCTTCAGTGCCCTCGCCCTGTATCTCCTCATATTTTCTCCTGATCCATTCAAGATTTATCCCTGAATTCCTGAAGATCTCCTGCAATTCCAGGAATTTGTGCTCATTACTGGTTACAAATTTAATATTACCTTTAGTAGGGTGATCAGACATATCTTCTTCTGGATTCAATCTTCTCAACCTCCTCGAGTATTTTTACATGGTTGACATTGTTGTTTGAATATGAAAGATAAAAAGCAGAAAATAGCTCACCTGCATCGGAGTGCAGTGATTTGAGCGATTCCCTGAAGAGGAATAGGTCTGCGGCCATGTCATTCAACGTACTGTCAGATTTTCCGAAACTGCAGTCTATGAAATAGGGCATATTTTTTACACCAACCATTACGTTGGAAGTGGTCAGGTCACCATGAGATACTCCCTTCAGGTGAAATAGTGCTACATATTTTCCGAGGTCCCTCATTAAGGAAATGTTGAGCTCCCTGGAATTGTTTCTGAGAAATTCTGCAAGTGTAATTCCGGGGATCATCCCAAGTGTAGTGACGGGACCATGTGGATTAAAATCATAAATTATAGGGACGCTGCATCCTGATTCTGCTATCCCTGCCATGACTATTATCTCGTTCCTTGCCCTGCTATTTCTAAGGGCAAGATCAAGGTCCCTGTTTCTGTAGTGCTTCCTGATTCTCTCCTTCAGCACCACGCTTCTGCCATGAAAATCGGATCTGATAATTCTGGATTCTGCGCCCTTGAGTTGCTCCGGCTTGACTGGCTCATCCTCAATCCATGGAATATCAATTTCATCTATCCTGAATCTCTGGTTCACAGTTGTCTCAGATATGGTCTGTCTTGCGCCGCTTTCATACATAAGCAAACCGGCCTGGGCTATCATTGCTCCGTTGTCCATGCAGTATTCGATATCTGTTGGAAGAAATTTAGCACCTGTCTCTTCAGCAAACCGGTTCAGCATTTTCCTGAGCCGCTGATTCCTTGCCACACCCCCAGCCAGAAGTATTTCCTTTTTTCCTGTTTGGTACATGGCCCTTTCCAGCACCTCAACCAGCATGGAAAAAGAGTATTCCTGAACGCTATAGCAGATATCTTCCAGCTGTTTTCCCTCCGAAATGTATTTCTTGGCAGCAGTAAGCATTCCGGAGAATGATACATCCATTCCCTTTACAGAATATGGAAGGTCAAGGAGTGTTGTCCCGAGATTTGCATACTGTTCAATCTTTGGGCCTCCAGGGAATGGCAATCCCATATCCCTTCCCAGTTTGTCTAGAAGGTTTCCAAGCCCTATATCCATGGTCTCTCCAAGGACCCTGTATCTGCCAGCGATATGAGCGATAACCTGTGTGTTTCCACCGGATACGTAAAGCATAATTGGATTTCTTGAACCAGTTAATCTCCGTCCAATTTCTACATGCCCCAGCGGGTGGTTCACCCCTATAATTGGTATATCGGATCTCAGGGCAAGGGTTCTAGCTGCTGTGGCTGTAACCCTGAGGCAAGGCCCAAGCCCTGGCCCCATAGAAAAGGCTACGAGATCCACATCCTTCATGGTCAAGCTCGCTTTAGCCAGTGCTTCCCTTATAACTGGAATGATATGTTCTGAGTGGTGAAGTGCAGCATCCCTGGGATGAATCCCGCCGCTTTCAACGTCTATTGTGTGTGAACAGTTACTGTATATGCGTTCACCATCAATGATCCCACAGCTGACAGTGTGTGCAGTACCCTCAATTCCCAGAACTATCATCTGCTGCCACCATGATAACCTATGACCTTAAAATCTCTCCACTTTCCAGATTTATTGAAAGCTTATTAAAGGCATTATAAATATAACTGGGAAAAAATGCAAAGAATAAATGGTGGCATACTTTCCCTTGCGCTTCTCATATCCAGCATTCTCATCGTGCTGAACGCGGTGGTAAGCCTGATTCTTGGGGTAATTACCTCTTCATATGCAACAGGCATAATCAATATTTTAGAAACAGTGATCATCATCAGGATAATAATATCCCTTGTATTTTCCGCAATTGGCCTTTTCATCGGCTACATGATTTTCCGCTATTCTATTTCATTGAGGACGAATTTTTCAAGCATAAACTGGGTCACTCTCATAATTCTCTCAATTGTTTCATTCATTTTCGACAGTGGATATGTAATAGGGGCGCTGCTTGCACTTGGTGTTGGGATTGTAGGATACATGACGCAGAACAACATCTTTGATTTCAACAACCTTTTCTCAGGGGCTCTGGGAACCAGAATTTGCCCGAGATGCGGATATGTAAACAGAGGAAATGCCAATTTCTGTTCCTCATGCGGTGAACCATTCATCAAGCACTGAATCAGTTGTAAATGTCAAGCTGATGGACAAAGTCCACAAACCTCTGCAAATTTATTAATGAGTTATGGATTACCAATGACCTTGCCACAGCAGTTGGCTTCTCTAAGAGGGTAAAATATGGCGAATTCGGTTGCAATAATCGCAGATTCAAAATCAGGAAAGACATATAAAAAGGAGATATCACCTGAAAGTCTCAGTTCGCTTTCCGGCAGGAAGGTTGGAGATGAGGTGGACGGAGTTTTCTTTGAGCTTCCGGGATACAAACTCAAGATAACAGGCGGAAGCACAAATGACGGGTTTCCTATGAAAAAGGACCTTCAGATATCCGGAAAGAAGAGGATACTCAGGACCTTCGATACCGGAAAGAAAGCTAAGAACGGCTACAGAAAGCGTGTTACATTCAGGGGTGCTATTATAGGTCCCGACATTGCACAGCTGAATCTAAAGGTAATGCAGTACGGGCCAACATCTCTAGAAGAAAGCTCAGGAAAGCAGGAGTAGAATGAGCAAAAAACCCCAGCTTCCACAGCCCACAGTCAATATTGGCATGGTGGGGCATGTGGATCATGGAAAAAGCACACTCACAAAAGCGCTTACCGGAACGAAGACCGATATTCATTCGGAGGAAATTAAGCGTGGAATATCCATAAAGCTGGGCTATGCCGAAACACCTGTATATGTGTGCGATGGCCCTGATGGAAAGGTCTATTCGCGTGAAAAAACAGACGAGAGTTGCCAGCTAACCAGAGTCATATCTTTTGTAGATGCCCCTGGGCATGAAACCCTGATGGCTACCATGCTTTCAGGTTCATCAATTATGAACGGGGCCCTTCTTGTGGTAGCGGCAAATGAAAAGTGCCCACAGCCGCAGACCAGGGAACACCTGATTGCTTTGGAAATAATGGGCATCAAGAACATTATAGTGGTACAGAACAAGATCGATCTTGTCACCAGGGAAAGGGCACTGGAAAGTTACAAAGAGATTAAAAACTTCCTGAAGGGAAGTATAGCGGAAAACTCACCGGTGATACCTGTGAGTGCCTACCACAACACAAACATTTCCGCACTCTTCAAGGCAATAGAAGAGGTTATACCTTCCCCTTCACAACAGGAGGGAAAAGACCCCCTGATGTATATTGCAAGATCATTTGACGTAAACAGGCCAGGTGCCAGTTTGAAGGACCTGAAGGGAGGAGTTCTCGGCGGATCGCTAATTCAGGGAGAACTAAAGGTGGGAGACGAAATAGAGATATCTCCCGGACTGCAGATGTCACGTGGAGGAAAGCAGACATGGGAGGACGTCATCACGACCATCACTGGGTTGAGGGCGGGCGAAAACTCCTATGAAATTCTGAAACCTGGTGGTTTGGCAGCCGTTGGAACACTTCTTGATCCATACCTCACAAAAGGGGACTCTTTCACCGGAAGGGTACTTGGGAGTGTCGGAAGGGTTCCACCTACAATATTCAGCTTGTCGCTGGAAACACACCTGTTGAAGAGAGTTGTAGGTTTTCAGGAGGAACAGAAGGTGGAATCAATAAAAAACAGGGAATCTCTCATGCTTACTGTAGGTACCGCCAATACAGTGGGAGCAGTAACAAACACTAAGGGCGGCAGGATAGAGTTATCCTTAAAATACCCGGTCTCGGCCTATGAGGGGGAGAGAGTCGCCATAGGACGAAGGATATCAAACCGGTGGAGACTGATCGGGTATGGAAACATACTTGTAATTCATTGATCCCTATTCGATTTAAGAAAATAAAGGCATTTCACATTCACGGGGCAATTGCCGCAATCCGGTTTTGTTTTGCAGTAGTCCTTAGCCAGAAACACTATCATCCCATGGAGATTTTTCAGGGTTTCAGTGTCCTTTCCAATACTGCCATATACGAGATCCTTTGCTTCATCGATATTCAAGTCTCCGAGTCCTGTTCTGCTAAATATCCTTAAGGTGTATTTGTCCACAACGAAAACAGGGAAATCCAGGGCATAATTAAGGATGGAATCGCAGGTCTCCCTTCCTATTCCCTTAAGTGACATGAGAAAATTTTCTGCTTCTTCCAACCCAGCCAGCCTCATTTTGGAAAGTGAGCCATATTTCTCCAGTATTTCCTTTGAAATCGAAAAAAGGCGCATGCCTTTCTGATTGTAATATCCCGAGCTTCTTATTAGGGGTGCAATCCTTCCTGGACCAGATTTCGCGATTGCAGAAAGTGATAGCATTCCATTCATTTTCAGCATATTTATGGCCTTTTCAACATTTGACCATGATGTGTTCTGTGTGAGAATTGCTCCGATAAGTATCTCTTCATCAGAATCTCCTGGCCACCACCCAACGTCACCATATTTATTCAGAAGGATTTGATGAAGCTCAGAGATATCCATAATATCTGCAATTAAGGTCCAGTTAAAAAAATGTCTACTGGAATAATACGGAAAAAAGGATTATAATTCATACAGTGATACTGGTACATGAGTGAGTTCGATGCCATCGTTGTGGGTGGCGGACCTGCCGGTTCTTCTGCAGCTATGAGGCTGGCATCTGCTGGGCACAATGTTTTACTGGTTGAAAAAGCAGACCCGCCAGGAAGCAAGAATGTTTCAGGCGGGGTTCTCTGGGGGAACGACCTGGAAGCCGTCATACCTGACTGGCAGAAGACAGCTCCTGTGGAGAGATACGTCAAAGCGAAGGGTGTTGGATTTCTTACTAAGGATTCCAACATTGGTCTGGAGTTCAGGTCAAGCCTCTTCGACAAAAACAGGGCAGGGCATATGGTTCTTCGTGCCAAACTGGATCAATGGCTTGTTAAGAAGGCAAAGGACATGGGGGCAATGGTCGCTTCAGGAATTACAGTGGACAGGGTTGCCTTCGATAAGGGAAAGGCCATAGGGGTGGAGCAGGATGGCGATCTGATAACATCAGACTGCGTTATCCTGGCAGAAGGTGCAAATCCGAGAGTTGCCATCGATTCTGGCCTCAGAGAGCCCCTAAACGACAAGGATGTTGCCATTGGCGTCAAAGAGGTAATCAAACTGTCCGAGAAGACTGTCAACGAAAGATTCAACCTCAGAGATAAAGAGGGTTTTGCGGGAGAATACGTGCTTGGATTCCTTCCTGACCAGGTTGAGGCAGGAGGATTCCTGTACACCAATAAGGAGACCATTTCCGCAGGTGTTGTCATCTCCATGAAGCATCTAAGGGAGAATGACAGAACATACTCCTTTGACATAATTGAGCAGTTCCTTGAACATCCAGCTATTGCTCCTCTGGTGGATGGGGGTTCTGTTGAAGAATACAGTGCTCACATGGTACAGGAAGGGGGAATTGAGAGAGTTCCCAAGCTATTTGGAAATGGATACATGATTGCAGGTGATGCAGCAGGTTTCTCATTCAGCAATGGACTGGTCCTCCAGGGAATGAATTATGCTATCGCATCCGGAATTGCGGCTGCGGACACATTAATTGAGGCAAAGAAGGGAAATGGAGTCAGTGAAGAGTCCCTGGCTGGATACAGGAAAAGGCTACTGGATTCCTACGTTCTGAAGGACCTTTACAATTTCAGGGGAATTGATGAGGTAACTTGGGGCAAACTCCCGCACAGGGCCATTCCCAATGCCCTGGAACACATTATGAAAGGCCTTTTCATTGAGCAGGGTGTTCCAAAGAAGCATCTATACCAGTTGATGACAGAAGCTCTTGGGGAATCTGGAATCAGAACTTCAGATGCTGTGCTTGAAGGATACAGAATGTTGAGGAGGATGTAATATGAAACTGGAAGATAGACTGGCACTATTGAATTATAAGATTGACAGAACTTATGCCCACATAACGGTAAAACCTGACATATGTGAGACATGCCCGGATCATTTCTGCACATTCTCATGCCCCGCCAAATGCTACACTCTTATTGACGGGAAACTGAACTTCAAGTACGAGGACTGTGTTGAATGTGGAACCTGTGTTGTTGCATGTGCCCATGGTAGTGTTTCATGGACGAACAGCAAAGGTGCTCATGGCGTGAAGTATAAGTACGGGTGATAGAGCTGGCATTACATCTTGTAGTTCTGATAAAGGTTGTCCCTGACGGGAAGGAAGTTTTTGTCGATCCAGTAACGTTCACGCTGAACAGATCAATGGCAACAAACATCATTAATCCGGCTGATGAGAATGCACTGGAGGCTGCTTTGCAGATCAAAGACCAGACGGACGCAAAGGTCACTGTAATGACCATGGCTCCACCTTTTGCGGAACCATTCCTGATGGAATGCATGTCCAGAGGTGCTGATGAAGCAGTCCTGATTAGCGATCGTGCGGTTGCCGGGTCTGATACCTATCCAACAAGCCTGACAGTGGCCGCTGCCATAAAGAAGATGGGGGATGTCGATATTGTTTTTGCAGGTGAGAAAACATCCGATTCGAGTACAGGGCATGTTGGGCCAGGAGTGGCAGAATTCATTGGGGCAGAACTGGCTTCTTACTCAAGGAAGGTTACATATGAGAATGGTTATGTCACAGCAGAAAGGGAACTGGAAAACGGTATTGAAGAGGTCAGAATCCCAACTCCCGCCGTTGTTACAATACTTACGGATTCAAACGACCCGAGAAGGGCAACCCTCAGGAAAAAGATTGACGCAATGAAAAGGGGAATTATCACGTGGTCACTTGCCGATATCAACATACCAGCTGACTGGGTTGGCCTGAGGTCTTCACCTACAGTCGTTAAGAAAATGCTTCCATTCCCGAGGAAGGACAGAAAGGGAGAGAAGATAGAGAAGGAGAAAATCCCTGAGCTAATAGATAACCTGGTAAAATCCGGTGTTATAAGAGTGGAGGCTGAATGAAATGGCTGAGATGAAAAAGGCGGAGCCACCGAAAGATGTTTCACAGTACAAAGGGATAATGGTATATCTGGACTCATTTGAAGGCAAGCTTACAAGGGCCGCACATGAGATGATAGGTGTGGGCAGAAAGATGGCCGATAAGGTAAAGGAACCCTGCATAGGAGTTGTTATTGGGGATAAGGTGGATTCCATGGCAGATGATGCAGGGAAATATGGGTGCGATGAAGTCTACGGATTTGAATCACATGACCTTTCCATGTACAGATCCAGGCCATTTACAGATATCCTTTCATCTATGGTATTCGAGAAGAAGCCCAACATTCTCATAGTCCCTGGGACTAAGAATGGAAGGGACCTTGCCGCAAGGACCGCTGTCAGGGTTCAGTCTGGGCTAACAGCAGATTGCATGGAGATCGATGTGGAACCTGAAACAGACATACTAATAGCAAGGAGGCCAGATTACGGAGACAGTACAATGTCAGAGATCAGGTGCGAAAAACACAGGCCTCAGATGGCAACATCCAGGCCAGGTACATTCGACCTTCCCCCATATGATGAAAAGAGATCATTCAAAAAAGAGATCAGAAAGGTGGAGCTGAAAAAGGATCAGTTGAGGGAAGAGATCCTCAGTTTCAAGCCAAAAGGTGGCGAAGACATTACCGTATCAAAGGTTCTCGTATCAGGCGGGCTTGGAATGGGAAATGCGGATGGGTTGAAGCTCATTGAACAGCTTGCATCCATCATGGGTGGTTCCTATGGTGTTACAAGGCCGGTAGCCGATCTGGGCTGGGCCCCCAGGGATCACCAGGTTGGCCAAACCGGGAAGATAGTCAGGCCTGATCTGTATATTGCTGCCGGAATATCGGGCAAACCCCAGCATATCGTTGGAATGATGGACAGCAAAACCGTGATAGCCGTTAACAAAGACCCGGATGCGGAGATAACAAGATACTCTGACTATGTGATAAACGGAGATCTCTACGAGATTCTTCCAGTATTCATAGAAGAGCTGAAGAAAAGAAAGAAAATGAAGGATAAGAATTAGAATTCTTTACCCTCCATTAAATTATTTTTTTCAATCAGCGCTCAAAGCGTCTGAGATGGTAACCTATGCCTGATCTCCTTCAGCATGGTATCGACAGCTTCTGAAAGTTTAAGCTCAACTTGCCTGTTATCCCTGTTCCTGACCGTTACTGTGTTCTGACTCTCCTCTTTTTCGCCAACCACAATAATATAGGAAGGGCGCATGGGCCTGATCATCTTTATTTTTTTATTCATTGTCTCAGTGCTAAGGTCAGCTTTTGCCCTTATCCCTGCCTTTTTTAGTTCCCTTTCAACTGTGATGGCGTAATCGGAGAATTTTTCACTCACAGGAACAATGTAAGCCTGAAGCGGTGAAAGCCAGGTCGGGAATTTACCGGCAAAATGTTCTATTAGTATTGCCATGAACCTTTCGTAGGAACCGAATATTGCCCTGTGAAGCATTATGATCCTGTCATGCTTGCTCTCCTGGTTTATGTAATACAGTCCGAAGTTGGAAGGCATGAAGAAATCTACCTGAATCGTGGAAAGCTGCCAGCTTCTTCCAAGTGCATCCCTGATATGGACATCTATCTTGGGACCGTAGAATGCTGCCTCACCCGGAATCTCCTTAAACGGTATGCCAGATTTCTGAAGTGCGGTCCTCAGCTGATCAGTGGCCTCATCCCACAGGCTGAAGTCAGGCTCAAGATCACTGGAACCACATTCAGGGCATGAAAGTGCATCCTCATTAGATGATCTTCTGGTTTCAATCTGGTAGCCGCACTTCTGGCAGTTGTACCTTATCAGATAGTTCTCGGGCTTGCTTCTGTCTATGGCACTGAGCTCAAATGTAAGTTCCATGCTTCCGAAGACTGTATCAAATGTCTTACGGATCATCTCTATAACTCTGGATATTTCGGTAAGTATCTGATCCGGCCTGAGAAATCCATGGCCATCGTCAACCGTAAACATCCTTGGCCTTGTCAGGCCGCCAACCTCTCCTGATTTTTCATATCTGTATACTGTTCCTGGTTCGGAATAAAGCATCGGGAGCTCCCTGTAGCTCTTTGGAGTCCTTTCGAATATTATTATGTGGCCAGGGCAGTTCATGGGCTTCACACCATAATTGTCCCCGTCAGGAAGGGTGAAAAGAAACATGTTCTCCTTATACTTTGCATAATGGCCTGACTGCTTCCAGATTGTGTCTTTGAATATGTGGGGTGTCTGGACATCTTCCCAGCCATATTCACGGTTCAGCTCCCTCATGAACTCTGTAAGTTCATTTTTCAGAATAGTTCCATTTGGTGTGTAAAAAGGGAATCCTGGGGCCCTCTCCGAATTGAAAACAAAAAGATCCATCTCCTGCCCAATTCTCCTGTGGTCTCTCTTTGCAGCCTCCTCCCTGTTTTTGAGGAATTTTTTTAGTGAATCATCAGACTCGAATGCTGTTCCGTATATTCTCACAAGCTCAGTATTTCTGTCATCGCCTTTGTAGTGGGCACTTGCCACAGACAGCAGTTTGATGTTTCTGAGATATCCGGTGCTGGGAACATGGGGGCCACGGCAGAAATCTGCGAAGTTTCCCTGTCTGTAAACTGATGAACTTCCCCCTTCTGGAACGCTTTCCTCTATTTTCTCAGATTTGAAAGGATTCGCACTGAACATGATTTTCAGTTCTTCTTTTGTGTGAACTTCCCTTACAATCGGAATATTCCTTGAGGCAATATCCTTCATCCTCTTTTCGATCTTTTCTAAGGATTCCTGATTGACAGGCTCCATCTTTATGTCATAATAGAAGCCATCATCTGTTGGAGGCCCTGCATTCGGCTTTGCATCCGGAAAGAGTTCTATTACTGCATTTGCCAGAAGGTGTGCTGCAGAATGCCTTAGGATCCTCAGGCCCTCTGGTGATCCAGCTTTTACAGGCATAATTGTACAATCATTATCAGCAGTAGTGGTAAGGTCAAACTCCTTTCCATCGAGAGATGCAGCAATTGCATCCTTTACTCCTGTGCGCTTAAGCGCTTCGGCAAAGCTCTCTCCACGTTTCACCTCCACCTTTTTGATTTCCTGCTGAGACATCCTGCCCTTATAGATAATGAATATAAAGAACTTAACAGGTCTATTCCAGCCTGATACTTCCAAGATCGAGTCTATTTAAAAAGTCCTTGGCCTTTTCAATATCGGGTGAAGGGGGTCGGTCCCTGTCCATGACGGGAACAATCTTCCGGAATTCACCAACAATTTCCCCAACTGTCCGGGATACACCATCCTTCAGGAAATGGACCCCCTGAGATGAAAGAAGCATTTCTATTGCCACAATTTCCTCCAGATTATCTAAAATTTCTGAAAGTTTTATGGCTGCATTTGTCCCCATACTTACATGGTCCTCCTGGTTTGCAGATGTAGGAATGGAATCAGCTGTCGATGGGAAGCAGAGGGTTTTGTTCCTGTTGCAAAGTGCAGCGGCAACGTACTGGGGGATCATGTAACCGGAGTTGAGCCCACTGGATGGTGAAAGAAACGGAGGAAGCCCGCTTAGAGAACTGTCTGTGAGTCTTGCTATCCTTCGCTCTATCATATTGCCAAGATCTGTTAGGGCAATGGCCATGAAGTCAGATACAAGGGCAACGGGCTCGCCATGGAAATTGCCAGCCGAGACGTAATCGCCTTCATGTATGAGCGGGTTATCTGTAACACTGTTTATTTCCCTCTCCAGAACTGTCCTTGTGTAATTCATTGTATCAAGCACTGCGCCGTAAACTTGAGGTATGCATCTCAGCGAATAGGCATCCTGGATCTTTGTCTTGAAAGGCTCCTTCAGATTGGGGCTGCCATTGAGGATATTCAATAGCTCTCTTGCAACCAGGGACTGGCCTGGCTGGTTCCTGGCCGCCAGAGCCCATGGTGTGAAGGCTCTTGTGGTCCCCCTCAGTGCCTCAAAGGATACTCCTGCAGTTAAAATTGCCTCCCTCATTAAACTGTAGGATCGGCTTAAATTAACAGAAAGTATTCCGCAGATCGCTGCTGTGCCGTTTATGAAAGACACCCCTTCCTTTTCCCTGAAACTGTAAGGTTTGAGCCCGGACCTCCGAAGAGCTTCTGCACTTTCCATCTCCTCATCTCCGAAGTAAGCTTTTCCTTCGCCCATCAATGAAAGGGCAACATGTGCGAGGGGAGCAAGATCCCCGCTAGCTCCCACTGACCCATATCTGGGAACATGAGGGCAGACAGGTGAATTCAGTATTTGCCTCATAAATTCAAGCAGTGAAGTGGTGATCCCAGAGAACCCCTTCAAAAGGCTGTTCAGCCTGACAACAATCATTGCCCTGACATATTCCTTAGGAAGTGGCTCACCAACTCCAGAAGAATGGCTTCTGATAAGGTTTAACTGAAGATCTATACGATTTTCCGGAGATATCCTGGTGTTTAGAAGGTTTCCAAATCCAGTGTTTACACCGTAAATGTTAATTCCAGATTCAAACAGTTTCTCAAGGGACTTCCTTGAAGCTTTTGTTCGCTCCAGGGCAGATTTATCAATATTTACCTCTTCATGATTTACAGCAACCCGGTAGAGTGAATCAATGTCAAGTGAGTTCCCGTCAAGTATGACTGTCATGGAACCCAAAATGTCTCTATCAAGATAAATTATACGTAATCTGCACCGTGAAATTTAGGATTGCTTACCGTTTTATATTTTATTTTCATATTCAGAAACTGTTCTTTATCATTCATAAACATGTGAACACATAATACCGTGCAAAAGTCAATTCCAGTTGGACCATTGGAAATCTTTCCTTCCAAGAGGGAT
>DARE01000037.1:36375-38167 GCA_002503205.1 Thermoplasmatales archaeon UBA447
ACAGAATATACTGCAAGGCCTTTCCTGAACTCAGATTTGGTAAGTTAAGAAAATGCAGGTGCCGGGATTTGGACCCGGGTTGAAAGCTTGGAAGGCTCTCGTGCTAGACCAGACTACACTACACCTGCATAAGATTATTACGTGGATACTGTGAAATCCACAGTTCCGCTTCTATTGTGCCCACTCCAGTTCATATGGAAGTAGTATTCGTTGTTAACGGAGGAAGTAAAGGAGAATATGAGTGTATCGTTTGATGAAAAGAAATGAGCATCAGAAATCGAGGAATAAGTACTGGACGATGACGATCTATAATCTAGAGAGGTGACGGTGAAATTATACCTTGATGTTAAGTTAAGCTGGTACGAATATGTCCCTCCTGGTAGAGATGATGAAGTAACGAATGAATTAACCCCGGTTGTAGAAAGCTCCACAAGATGACCATCATAATGCATATCTGCCTGTGAGATCTGAGGCGCAGAAACCACATGAATTGGCGGGTTGAGGAAAACAATCCAGAACAGCATCCATGTGAGGATATACATTGCTCCGTTCAGGAACTTGTGGGAATTTTTCTCGGAAACCTTGACCTTGAAAAATCTCAGGATTTTACCAAGAAATACAAGAACCAGAATCATAACAATAACTGAAAGGTATGTGTATCCCTGAAGCTGTAGATAACCAGCAAGAAGACCTGTGAGGAGCCCCATGATAAAGATCAGAATTATGGCTTTTGCACGCTCCCTTTCCTTTCTGATGTAATCAGTTTCATCAAATTCCGGGATTTCGAACAGGGGCTCTTCCTTCGGTTTTGCCATGAGATTTCAACCCTATAGGTTTACAATTAATGAATTTAACGTATCTAAAGGATTGTTAGAAAGTACCACTCCAGAGGCAAGCAGGACTCCGTCTGCTCCCAGTTCAATGGACTTAGAGACGTCACTCCTGTTCTTTATTCCGGCACCTACAAGAAGTTTTACCGATTTACTGTGGCAAATTTCAGCTGTCTCCTTAATAATTTCAGGCCTGGAAGTTGTTACTGAAACGTTTCCTCCAATGAGCTCAGGCGGTTCGTAGGCAATCGAGTATGGTTCCAAGGAGGAAAATTGCCTTACCTCTTCCGGAGACTCACAGCATACAGTGATCTGAAAATCAATCTCCTTAGCCCTCAGCACGGTATCCCTAATTGTATCCGGATTCAGCCTTCTTTCAGAATGGTTTATTATGCTCCCTTTTATGCCAAGACCTTTTAGGGATTCCATTGAAATATGTCCAGTGTGAGCTCCATAGCTTACAGGGTCCACATGCTGAGAAATAAATGTTAGCTGGGGAAAATCTGCCGCAATTCTGATGTCAATTGGATTCAGGGCAAAGTTAACTTCACATCCATCAGGTACCGACAAATTTCTGAACAATTTCAAAAAATCCCCTGCTCTTGCACCAGATGACTTTTCGTAGTGTTTCAAGTTCACTATAATTGTTAGAGGCCTCAATTCAATCTGTAATTCAAGTATAATATTTTAAGGAGTTTCTCTGAATCCTTATGTTCAAATTAAGACGCATTTATAAATTTACAAACATTGTAACAAAAACTTCAATAGGAACAATTCACATGAATATAATATAGTAAATAGCATAAATTTTCCATACACTTGAAATTTTAATCTCCAAACTATTATTTATTGTTAAAATACATATTTCGGAATTCTATTAAAGGATTTTCAAACACTCAATTACACATTATGTTTTTTTATTCTGGCTGAATTTGTATATATGGGGATCAGGGCAGTATTCA
>DARE01000047.1 GCA_002503205.1 Thermoplasmatales archaeon UBA447
AAGCCTGAGTAATCTTTTTTTCCCTCTTTTTAATATATTTTAAATTGTCATTCGAAATTCTTGATCATACTGCAGATGTTAAGATAAAATTTTACGGTTCCAACATTGAACAACTTCTCTCATCTTTTACAGAAGCATGGGTCAATCTGACATCTTTCATTCTGAAAGACCCTATATCGAAAAAATATGAGGATAAGATTGAATTCAATGATCAAACAGATATGCTTTACAGATTCGCTTCCCTATTCATTGAGCAGTTAGAAGGGGAAAATTTTTACATTAACCGATTACTGAGTGCTTCTATGCCAGCTCCTGGAGTTCTCTCATTCCAGTTGGTAGGTTACTGTTTTTCAGAAGTTACTGGTTATTCCAATATTCCTAAGGCACCAACATACCATGAGATATATTTCGATATTGGAAAGGGATATGGCCAGATCATAATGGATCTTTGAGATCAGGGTTGGAAAAACATAATTAATTCCCTTACTATGAAGTTTGAAATGACTTCATTTGTCCCAAACAAGATATTTTTTACAAGGGGTGTCGGTAGAGGTGAAAGCCAGCTTCAGTCTTTCGAAGAGGCTCTGAGAGATGGAGGAATAGCTCCATTCAATCTTGTAAGCATCAGTTCAATATTTCCGCCATACGCTGAGGTAGTTACACCGTCAGAGGGCCTAAAATTATTACACCCCGGTCAGATAATCTTCACGGTACTGGCCAGGAATTCATCCAATGAACTGAACAGGATGATGTCTGCTGCTATTGGTTATGCACTCCCATCTGACAGGAGCAAATGGGGATACCTTAGCGAGCATCACAGTTATGGTGAAACTGAAAAAGTAGCTGGATTTTTTGCTGAGAAGCTTGCTGCTGAAATGCTTGCAAGTACAATGGGCATGGCCGACAAACTGGTCTGGGATGGCAAAAAAGAGGAATATGTCCTTCAAGACCGCATACTCACTACTAAAAATATATGTTCCACGGCTGTTGTCATGAAGCCAGGGGAGTGGACAACAGTCATTTCGGCTGCTGTCCTGATAATGGATGAGTGATCATGGATCCCGAAATCGAGAGGAAGTGGCAGAAAAGATGGGAAGAGGCCAGGATATTCGAACCTGATATAGATCCAGAAAGGCCTAAATTTTTGATAACTGTACCATGGCCATATTCCAATGGCTCTCTGCATGTGGGCCATGGGAGAACATATTCTCTTGCTGATGTTGTTGCGAGATACAGAAGGATCATGGGGTTCAATGTGCTCTTTCCCATGGGATTCCACCAGAGTGGCACACCTATCCTTGCTTACTCTGAAAGGCTGAGGCGGGGAGATAAAGAGGCAATAAGGCAGTATACTGACTATCTGAGAGAATATGAGAATGACAGCGAAATTGAGCATTATCTTAACCAGTTCAATGAGCCTGAGAATATAGCCCAGTATTTCTCTGACAGGATAGTAAAAGACTTCCGCGGACTGGGTTATTCCATCGACTGGTCCAGGCGATTCACATCAGCAGAGCCTTTCTATCAGGACGTAGTTAAGTGGCAGTTCAGAAGACTCCATGATCTGGGCCTGATAAAACAGGGAAGGTATCCTATTCTTTACAGCATTGAAGATCAGAATGCAGTGGGAGAGGATGACATCAAGGATGGGGACACAGACAAGGTCTCTGTTGAAGAATTCACAGCAGTGATTTTCAGGGGGCCAGAATTTGGAATGGTTGCGTCCTCCCTCAGACCGGAGACAATCTTTGGAATAACAAATCTGTGGATCAACCCTGATGAGGAATATCATATCATAGACTACATGGGTGAAAGGCTTGCAGTTTCCAGTGGGTCTGTTCAGAAATTAATCCTGCAGAATCCTGAGATAAAAGATCTGGGAATTGTTGAGAAGGACAGAATTCTGTACCATGAATTTACTGTCCCCATTACGGGAAAGAAGGTACCGGTATTCCCATCAAAATTTGTTGACCCGGAAAACGGGACGGGGGTTGTATATTCTGTCCCTGGCCATTCTGTCTGGGATTATGTCGCTCTGAAGGACCTTGGTGCCGGGATTGAACCGATTAAGATTATTGACTTTCCAGAAGGCAAAGAACTTACCGTTGTGGACCTTGTAAAACAGAAGAACATCATGAGCCTATCCGATACGGAAAGTATCAGAGATGCTACTGCCATTCTCTACAGGGAAGAGTTCTATTCCGGAATTATGGGTAATGGAAATTCTGATTTTTCCGGGATGTCTGTGCAGGAAGCCAGAGAAAGCATTAAAAAAAGATTGCTCCAGGAATCCGCATTCATACTTTACGAAACATCCAGGAAGGCTGAAACTCGAGGCGGATCCAAGGTTGTTGTGGCTGTTCTTCAGGATCAGTGGTTCATTGACTACTCGGTCCCATGGCTTAAGAAAAAATCCCATGCCGTGGTAAATGAGATGCTGTTTGAGCCATCCCACTACAGAGATGGTATGCACGACATTATTGACTGGCTCAGGGAAAGGCCGTGTGCAAGAAGAAGAGGCATAGGAACAAAACTGCCATTTGATGAAAGATGGACAATCGAATCACTTTCGGACTCTACTATCTATCCCATTGTGTACACATGTGCACGACAGCTTCGTGAAATTCATAAGAATCTTGGGAACAATCTGCCTGAAGACATTATAGAGCACATCTTCACCGGCGAACCTTTGAAAAATTCCTACAGCGATGAAGTGATGGGCCTTATCAGTGAAGCTGCCAGATCTAAGGAATACTGGTATGGGGTGGACGTAAGGATGACAACCAGCCCACACATAACCAACCATCTTGCTTTCTATATCATGAACCATGCAGCACTTTTCACAGAGAGGGACTGGCCTAAGGGGATAGTTATCTCAGGCCTTGTAATATCTGAAGGTGCCAAGATTTCAAAGAGCAAGGGAAATGCGATCTCTCTGCTCAAGATTGCAAACAGCTATTCTTCGGACCTTTACCGCCTTTTCTCTGCAATAAATTCCGAAACGACATCGGTACTGGACTGGAATGAGACAGACATCAATCTTGTGAGAAAGAAGTATGATACATTTGTCTCTATGGTTGAATCCTTCAAAGATCCAGGTGTCACCAGGATGGGTAATGTTGAGAGATGGTTTGTTGTCTCCTTCTATAATCATGCTAAGGATTTTATCAGCAGGATGGATAAATATGACATACGGGGCGCATGTATTTCAGTTTTCTATGAGGTTCTCAATGATCTAAAACATGTTGAGGCCAGAGGAGGAAATATCATGGTTGCACTCCGCGAGGTAATAAGGGACTGGCTGGTGCTAATGTCTCCAGTAATTCCACATACCTGCGAGGAGTTATGGGAGAAGATGGGCAACCACGGGTTTGTAAGCGCAGAGCGTTACATTTCTCCTGGATCCGGGATGGATCAGTCCCCAATCCACAGGGAAAACTACATTGAAAAGCTCATTTCTGATATCAGGGAAATATCAAGGGCAACAGGAATAAAACCTTCAGAAATAAGAATCAATGTTGCTCCAAGGGAAATATTTGAAACAACCTCAATCCTGATGAACGAAGGGCCATCCAAGGTTCCTGATAGGCATAAATATCTGATTCCAGACTTCATGAAGAATAAGAAGAATATTTCAATTGAGATAGTGGATGAGCTTGACCTGATTACATCAGAACGGGAATATCTGGAAAATCTCTTTTCCTGCAGAATAGAAATAAGGAGTGAGGTCAGCAGATCCGGGAGAGCAAATCCATGGCCAGGCAGGCCGTCCATAGAACTGGTTAGATAAATCAGCATTTTTCCTAATTTATTTATAAACTCTTCTTATTCCCAACAATGAGCTCTGATCCTCGTCCAGCTTATCTCGAACTGATAAAGGAATGTGTTGAATTCTCCAGGAAGATTGGAGTGCAGCCTGAAGTTGTTCTGCATGGTGGCGGCAACACCTCAGTAAAGACGGAGGAAAATGATCATACGGGCAGAAGCCTTCAGGTGTTGAGAGTCAAGGGCTCAGGCTCAGATCTCGCAAAAATAGACGAGTCCGGTTTCACTGCTCTTCGCATGGATGATCTGCTGGCTGCTCGCAAAATAAGGGAAATGAGCGACATTGAAATGGCGGATTACCTGAAAAAAAGCATGCTCGATCCATCACAGCCTTCACCAAGTGTCGAGACATTCATGCATGCCTTCATTCCGTATACTTTCGTAACACACTCACATGCTGACAACATCCTGTCCATAACCAACACTGATCTCAGCGATTCCCAGATCAGTGAACTTTTCCCCCGGACAGTGATAGTTCCATATCACCAGCCAGGCTTCAAACTGGCCAGGGCATTTATGGACATGGTGGAGAACCTGCCTTCAGGAACCAGGGGAATAATTCTCCGGAAACATGGCCTTTTCACCTTTGGAAATACTGGAAAGGAGAGCTATGACAGGCACATGGAGCTCATAAATGAGGCTGGAAACATAATCAAGAAGAAATGTGGAGACCTGAAGTTGAATCCACAGTATCCAAAGGCAGATCCATCCAGTGTAATGTCTGCAGTTCCTCATCTTAGAGGAATTATTTCAGGTTGGTCCAGAAAAGTTCTGCTTATCGACAGTGGAGATGAGGCATGCGATATTTCCAGAACAAAAGAGGCAAAAGAGTTCCAGAATGCAGGGCCTGCCACTCCTGACATGTTGATAAGGACAAAGTATGACTACCTTTATGTGTCGTCAATAGAGGAGATCGGGGCAAAGATTGAAGAATATGTGAATAACTACACGCAAGAATACAGCAAATACATTGGTGGCAAGTATCAGATGCACGATCCGTTCCCGCCAATTATTGTTGTGCTGGGGTTTGGCATTATCACCGCAGCCACCACATGGAAAGAGTGCAGAATAATAAAGGACCAGTTTATCCACTCTTTCAGGGTCAACCTTGCGGCATCCAGGTTTTCAAAGCAGTCTTTCATTTCCAGGGAAGCCTCATTTGAAATGGAATACTGGCCACTGGAGGAGGCAAAACTGAAGAAATTCGTCCCAAAGCCACTTCAGGGTAAAATATCAGTTGTTACAGGCGCAGCAAACGGTATAGGATATGTCGCTGCACACACACTTGCTAGAAACGGGTCTATGGTTTTTGCGCTTGACCTCAGCCCGCAGGTAGAAGAAAGTGCTTCAAGAATAGAAAAAGAGACAGGATCAAGAGTGATTGGGATTCGATGTGACATATCTTCAGAGGACGATGTCAAAAATGCATTCCACAAGATAATTGAATTGTCGGGCGGAGTTGACATTCTTTTCAACAACGCCGGAATACTGAAAAGTGCACCTCTTACAGAAATATCCCCTCAGGAGCTGGACAGGCACTATCAGGTTAATGCAAGGGGGACATTCCTCATGACCAGAGGAGCCTTCAGGATTATGAAGGAATCTGGCCTTGGAGGGAACATAGTCTTCAATATAACTAAAAACCTGCTCCACCCTGGTCCCGAGATGCTTTCATATGGTTCTACAAAGGCAATGGCAGCCCAGATGTGCCACTATGTTGCCAAGGAAGGCGGAAAGTATGGAATCAGAGCCAACATCATCAACCCCGACAAAGTATTTCGCGGATCCCTGATCTGGGAGGGCGGCGTTCTGGAGTCAAGAGCGAAAGCCAAAGGTCAGACTGTTGAGGCATACAAGACTACAAACCTGTTAAGGAGAGAGGTGCTTCCTGAACATGTGGCAAACGTCCTTCTTGCACTTGTTAATGAGGATATCTTCGGTGCTACAACTGACGCCATGATTCCAGTAGATGGCGGTGTGCTATAGCCTTCGAAACTAATTCAGGCTCATTCTCTCCAATTTTTACATATAAGTTCAGCAATGTATTGTGCAGGCCTCTTGAAAAATTGGAAGACAAAAATCACAGAAGGGCAGCAATTATTTTTGTGAGGCTCGCTTCGATGCCGAAGTATCTCAGATCTTCCCTGGCCGGTGAAATGGCGCCAATGTTTTTCAGGCTAAGCAGCCTGTTTCCCCTGACATTCATGAGGAGATCAAACAGCCTGAGATATCTGGAGTAACTCTGCCTCAACTGCTCAGCATACTTTTCCAGTATTGTGTTCAAATCGTCGTTTTCCTTTAAGATCTGGAAAAGAATCTCGGCACATTCAAGACTTGGGACAATGCCCTCTCCTGTAATCGGTGATACAGTGCCGATTGCCTCACCCACCCCTATAACATTTCCTGATGATATACTCTCAAAAAGAGGCTTAAGCCTTATGTTCCTTGACAGGACTCTACTGTGTGGTGTTCCCTCAAGTGAATCCCTTATTGCATCCAGATCATCCGAACCGGCCCCTACATGGCTATAATTTTTCAGCGGGAATATCCAGTGGTAACCTGATCCAGAGGGGAAGAACCTGAAGTGGAACGAGGAGTATCCTGTTGGGTCTGATACATATTCAAGTGTACGCATGGTAAAATCCTGTTCCACGGGTCCGAGAATGGATCGGCTAACTCCTGTGGCGTCAACTATCAGATCGGTCTCCATGTCTTTCAACCTGGACCGGTGATGTTTTGTTCCTGTAACCAGATCTTCGAGGAAGGCATTCTTGTCTATTGTGGCCAGGCCTGCCGGTGAAAAATGAACAGACTTTCCGGCGCTGTTTGTGAAAACCACATCATCTGCGACAACCTCAACATACTTCTCAGATTCAAGGGATGCAAGTTCACAGAACCTGAAGAATAGCCTTGAATTCAGTGCATAGCCACAGGGAACAGGGAAGCCTTGTGGTCTGGGGTCGTATCCTTCGCATTCTATCCCCTCACTGGAAAGCCTGTTCAGCAAATATGCACCGGAAACTCCCAGGCCCGCTATTCGTATCAACTTAGAGCAATCCATGAAATGTATTTTAAATTCTTGCTGATGACAGGCAGTGTACTATTTCCTCAGGTTTGGATATGAAGGCTATAAATTTTCAGGATTCCAGAGGGGAAATGGTAACAACAGCGTGGAAGATTCAATCCTGAAGGTCCTCAAGGAAAATTCACTTGCATCTGATATATCCTGTGCAGCAAGAACTGATAGAGGGGTATCTGCTACAGGGAATGTCCTTAAGCTATCCTCTGACGAATCAGCTGGTAAGATTGCGGGGATATTGAACTCACATTGTGAAGGGATATTTGTCAGCGCATATGCCGAAGTTAAGGAAGATGCGAATCCAAGGCATTGCCTGAGGAAAACATACAGCTATTTCCTCAGGGATACTCCTGACACCACCCTTCTGAGTTCACAGTTATCACTGTTTGCTGGCACCCATGATTTCCATCTGTTCTGCAGGATGGATTCAAGGAACCCGGTGAGGACCATAGAAAGGATTGAAGTAATACGAACTGGGGAAAAAACAGTGAGGGTCGATTTTACAGCGAGAAGTTTCGTATGGATGCAAATCAGGAATATTATGGGGTTCAGCATTGAAAATGCATCAAGAGGAAGATTAATCGATCCATTTCAGGTTAATTCCTGGTCCAGGAAACCGGCGTCACCGCTCCCTCTGGTTCTAACAGATATAAGTTATCAATCCATAGAGTTCACAAATGTTTATTCAGGCTCAAAGGAGAAATACTATACGCGTGCAGTGGAAGAACAGTGGTCCCGTTACATGATTACTGAGCATATTGTGACTGAACTGGGGCGTTCACATATATATAGATGATCATTATTGCTGAGGGATTGAATTACAGAGTCAGATCCGCCTCCATAAATTTCAGCCGGGCTGTTTATGGGATGAACTGGTTCAATATAGCTCCAGGGTTAAGTTATATAGCATCTAACTTTGACCTGAGAATTGTCTCTCTTGGAATTATGACGACCTCATTCTATATTGGGTTGGCTGTCTTTCAGATGGCAGGAGGCATTCTGGCATCCAGGATCGGCAATGTGAAGACATCTGTATTTGGAATAACTGTGCTGGGCCTATCTGTTATAGGTACAGCCCAGTCCCACAACCTTTATGATCTCATAGCAGCAAGATTTTTTGCCGGATTTGGATCGGCATTCTTCTTCTCCCCTGCTCTTGGCCTTTTGCATCAGATAGTTCCGGAACAGAGCTATCCCTTCCACGTAGGCCTTTTCAATGGGTCCTTTAATATAGGGGCAGGAATAGGAATAATTGGATGGAATATTCTTGATATCTATCTGGGTTGGCGATCACCTCTGGATATTGCTGGCATCATCATGCTCGCCCTCGCCTTGGAGAATTTCATCGTTCTGAGGGATATACATGTTACACCGTCATCCTTCCGAGGGGCTACAAAGAATGCTGGAATACTTCTAAGAAAAAAGAATGTATGGATTCTTCCTGTGATGGCACTTTCGGGCATTCTTTCCGAAACTGTTGTGGGAAACCTTCTTGTCTACTACCTGGAGACTCAGGTTGGCTTTTCATCAGAGAGTGCAAGCATTCTGGACATGATATTCCTTTTCATAGGTTTTGCAGGTGGGGTCATTGGAGGATACATATTTGCAAGGAACCGTCATCAGATTGCCCAGTTTGTGGCAGTGATTATCATGTGTTCGGTACTTGTAATACTGCTCGGATATTCAAGGAGCTTCATTGAAATCCTGCTGGAAGTCTCAGTACTGGGGATGTTAACAGTAAATACTCTTTCAATTCTTTACACTCTTTCGGCCAGAAACATAAAAGATCCAGGCATGATATCCTTTTCCCTGTCATTCATAAATTTTGTCCAGAACATTATTGGTGCATTCAGCCCGACAATTTTCGGAATTTTTGCCAGAGTCATTGGATACAGTATTTCCTGGTCTCTGATTGGCTTGATGGGGCTTGTGGGTTTCGTCTCATTCATATTCCTGGACAGGTCTGCACTTCTCGTTACCAAGGAGACAGAAATAACTATATCGGAACCAGATTGAACCATTTATTAGACGGGACATGATCTGAGATGGATCACAGGTGCTGTTCAGAGATGCTGTAGAAACATTCAACAGAATGTCAGAAACAAGAAAGAGGCTGGAGCTTGTAGACCTTCTTTCAGATATGTTTTCCCATGCTGGCAAAGACCTGCCTGATCTTGTATATATCACCCAGGGGAAACTGGGCCCGGACTATCTTGGAATAGAACTTGGCGTTGCAGACGAATTAATAATGTCCGCACTTTCAAGAATATCAGGAACCGATCAGGAGCACATACAGTCAGAATACGCTAAATATGGTGACCTCGGGATTGTTGCCAGGGAACTGATGGGATCAAAATCCCAGGGTTCACTTTTCATGGAAGAAATTTCTGTCAGCATTCTACATGAGAAACTTCTGTCAATCGCAAAGATATCTGGCCAGGGCAGTGTTGAAAAGAGGATAAGGGCCATCATGGGGTTGCTTTTAAACAGCACACCTGATGAGGTCCTCTACATTATCCGTATTATTTCTGGAAAACTCAGGCTCGGTGTCTCTGATGCAACAATACTTTCAGGCCTGGTCAAGGCATTCTCCGTCGAAGAGAAGGCCGAGGAGATTGAGGAGGCATTCAACTTCCATCCAGATATGGGGAAAATTGCCGTCCAGTTGCAGAAAGGCAATATAGATTCGGTCCTGAGCATGGGCCCAACTCCAATGATTCCTGCCAAGGTTATGCTTGCCGAGAGGCTCCCTGAAATCTCAGATATAATTAACAAGATGGAGGGAAAAGCAGCATTTGAATACAAATATGATGGAATGAGGACTCAGATCCACCTCTACAATGGGGAGGTCAGGATATTTTCACGTGGTTCAGAGGAAACAACCCGTAACTTTCCAGACATTATTTCTGCATTCAAAAATACATTCAAGTGTGAAAGTTGCATACTGGACGGCGAGGCAGTCCCCTATAACGCCGAGACCGGAGAACTCTATCCATTTCAGATGGCATCCTTAAGGCGAGGGCGGATCCATGAGATAGAAAAGGTCAGCAAGGACGTCCCTCTGGCAGTATTTCTATTTGACATAATCTATCTGAATGGAGAAACATTGCACAAACTTCCCTACAGTGAACGGAGGCAGAAACTGGAGGAGATTTTCACTGAAAATGAGAATTTCAGGCTTGCAAAACGCCTCGTAACCGATTCGGAGAAAGAGGCGTCGGATTTCTTCGAACAGGCCATAAGTGAAGGATGCGAGGGGCTCGTCGCCAAGAAAGTATCCCCGGATTCAGTATACAGGGCGGGAGCCAGGGGCTGGTTGTGGATCAAGTTCAAACGTGACTACCAGTCAGAGTTCAATGACTCCCTTGACCTTGTGGTAATTGGCGCCTTTTACGGACATGGCAGGCGAAGTGGAAAATACGGTGCACTTCTGATGGCTGTTTACAACAGTGAGGAGGACACATATGAGAGTGTATGCAAGCTTGGCTCGGGCTTCACCGATGATGTACTGGCGCAAATGCCATCCATGTTCTCCGACAAAATACTGCAGGATAAGCCACCGAGAGTTGCCTCAGATATGGAACCGGACGTATGGATATATCCGTCGGTTGTAATGGAGGTGATTGCAGCAGAAATAACGATGAGCCCCATTCACAGATGTGCATTCGGAGTCCTTAAGCAGGATGCTGGCCTGGCATTAAGGTTTCCAAGATTCACAGGCAGGTTCCGTGGCGATAAAAAACCTGAGGATTCAACATCAACACATGAAATAATAGAAATATTCAAAAATCAGAAAAAGAAATCTTGATGGAGGATAAACCTCCCGAATTAAATATTGTTGAAATTAATCGTAGTTGTCGTTGTCTCTGCCACGGCCGCCCCTGTTGTTGCCGCCGTAGTAGCTCCTTCCTCTGCCGCCGTTTCCGCCGCCAAAGTTTCTGTGATTCCTGAAGGTGTTCTCATGTTCCTTCTCGCTGAGGTCAAAGGACTCATTTACTTCTGACACCTCCTCATCACTTTCCTTCATGGAGCCGTATTTTCCAACATTCAGTCTCATGTGGCCTCTCACCAGTGAGATGTAGCCGTTGTCAATCTGAAGTGTCTTTCCACTTGCAGCCTGATTTGCCTGATCTCCCCACAGTGAAAGAATGATCTTTCCTGTATCGTCTCCGATATAGACCTCGGTAACGGATTTTTCCTCTCCAAACCTGGTCTGTATGGCTCTTGGCTCTCCTACGCTAATTACTTTCCCCAAAACATTTACTCTTCTGGATTCGGGGTTCAAATCCTTAATTTTGGTAATTCCGTCCATTCTATTACTTCCTTGTCTGTATGGAAGACAGCTCTATATTTCCACTCTGTATATAAATAATCTGCATTGAATACCTCAATCGAGAAAGCAACAGAGAGGACTCAGTCCACAATACCCTCCATCAATTCAACATATGGTTCTTCTGTGGAAAGAGACATTCTGCTGTTCATAGGGATGAGCATCTGGCTATCCACATTATGGCCGAAAGGAAGGCCATAAACGGATGGTTTCTGCAATTCATTGATGTACATTTGCACTATATCCTCAATATATGGCATGGGCTCTTCCGCTTCTGCAATCTGCTTGAAATCACCAAAGGCAAATCCCGAAAAGCTTTCAAGTATCCCTGAAAGTTTCATCACTGAAAAGTATCTGTCCAGATCCCCCGATGTTATTCCTGTGTCTTCAATGAAGAATATTTTGCCGGCACTGGAAGGGAGGTAATTTGTTCCGATAAGTGAAGAGAAAACTGAGATGTTGGTGCCTGTAGATTTTCCCTCAACTTTTCCTCTGAAGATATACTTGACCACATTGTCAATGAACTGTGTCAGATCTGTGGAGCTGCCGGAAAGGACATCCAGATATTTCTTGAATGTTGCCTTGCTGTACTCCTCAGGGTCAGATGCTGGCATTGGGCCGTGAAACGTAATAAGACCGGAGAGTTTGTTGAATGCCATGTGAAGAGCGGTAATATCGCTGTAGCCGACAAATATCTTCGGGTGTTCCCTGATCCTGTCGTAATCCAGCATTGGCAGGATATGTATTGATCCATAACCTCCTCTGGCGCAGAATATTGCATTTACGGAATCATCAGTGAATGCATCCATTAGCTCAGCAGCCCTTTCTCCTGGTGGTGCGGCAAGCGAATTCCTCTGGACCAGTTTCCTTATGTTCTTGCCAAGTGAAATGCGGTATCCATGCTTTGTCAACCTGGATACGCTCCTTGATAGCGCCCTCATATC
>DARE01000073.1 GCA_002503205.1 Thermoplasmatales archaeon UBA447
TTATGGGAAAAGCAAAACTGTTAATTTCTTAGGAAATATCAAATGTATTCAGGAAATATATTTACAAATTGGCCTCTATCCAAGGGAATTATGGTTAGAATAGATTTTCTAAATTTTTTATATTCATATCCTGACCAAATTGAATATAATTATCAGCACAAAGAAAACATAGGATAATATTGAAAAAGAGAAAGCGCTTTTGAAAAGGTTCTTTCTTGTCCTGAGTTGAGATATTAAAAACGTTAAAATCACAACAAGGATTAATAAAATAAAGAATACAACGACTTTCCCGGTTGGAGAATAAGAAGAGAACCAGGACATTGCCGGTGTCAGGAAAGAAGCAGAAAAAATTGCTGCGACAATAAGTTCAACATAGAGGAGTTTTTGGATGCTTATCCCCAGGAAGAAAAAGACTGTCGAGACACTGCTTTCAAAGATAGATATGCCCATTATGAGTGCAACTATTATGTTCAGATCTGTTGAAAAGTGGGGGATGAAAGCTCCAAGAAACTTGTATGGGGTAAATATGAAAAGCAATCCTTCCCAGGAAGAAACAGCAAGAAAAATCTTGAAAAATGCCTTCACTATTTCGTTTTCGAATAGTTCGAAATGGTTCCTTCGTGTCGTAAGAGATGAATAGGTTACAGCAGGAAAGCCGGATTCAACATAATGAAAGAGAAGCGAAAAGAACTGGTATTCAGATCCGATTGTGGATAGAGATGTGGAATACCCTTTGGAATTGAGTATGATTCTAGGTTCAATTAAGTTCAGGTTCCACTTAAATGGTGTAGATGGTCCACTGGAACCAATAGATTTATGCCAGGGGAAGGTTGGTCTTTCTCTTCGATTGAAAAGGTGTGTCAGGAAAAGGTAGATCAATACAGCTAGAATTGTTGCTGCAAGATACTGTTTAATGAATAGCTCAAGGTTCTGAATATGAAATACAATCATTAGAAACCCCGCTTCTCAATGCCATACCGCTTCGATCGTGAATGAAAAGCTGGCGTAGTAGCTCATAACTGCATAGACTTTACCCTGCTGGAGCATTTGAACATCGAAAAGCAGAACAATATCAGAATGGTATACATTTGAACCGCTGAGCCTTCCTGTTTCAACAGAAATATCCAGTTTTAATGGATTGGATGAATTGGTCCTGAATTGAAGATTACTTCCAGTTTCCAGGCTTTTTGCATAATAAGATAACCGGGAATAGTTTCCGTTCTGGTTGGAATAAATTGCCAATGTTTTGAAGTAATTCAGGTTTTTCCCAGAAACTTCACTCACGTTAATGATGAACTCGTTAATACCGGTGCTCGCAACTTCACCTGCGCTTGTAAAGTTGGCAGTACTTCCAGATTTGTAATATGGGACCGTTCCAGTAAAATTGAGAACCGAGCCGTATTCGTTTACGCTTACACTTGAAACAGATGTCTTGGATGTGTTGTTGAAAAATACCGGTCCCTTAGTATGTGAAAAATTAAGGTGAATTCCATTGTTTATGTATACCTGGCCAAAAGAAGCTGGAATGAGGAATAAAGCCAGAACAATGAGGGATATGGAGATTATTTTTCCGTACTTCCTCACTCTTTCTGCCATCTCAACCTCATTCTATACAGATTACCCTATCACATTATACTGGAAATGGAGATTTGCCTGCCCTGCAGACATCTGTCCAGTCATAACAAATGCAAAGTATCCTGCAACTCCAGATCTTGTAAGGTGTATGGATGAAGTAGTTATCTGTGTGCTTCCCGAGTTTTGAAGAAGTACTGATCCACTGGGTTGATAATTATTATATGTTATTGGCGATGTTGAGAAATAGAGAGTAACACCTGAAGGCAGTGTTCCATTAATGTATATCATAACTGGTGTGCTTGATGAGGTATCATTCACTACCTCCATCACATTAGTTACTGTAACATTTCCTGATCCAGGAATAGTGTTAAGATAGATAGAAATGTTTGTGAACTTTGAATTGTTCCCAGTAATTCCAAAGAAATTAGATGAGTTGGCTGAATTGTATCCCGGGCCTTTGGCTAGGTAAACTGCATTTGAATTCGTGGTATGAAGTTCCACACTTATCCCATTATTGACTATTACAGCAGCAGTAGTCACAACAGGTAGCATTAGAGCCAGAGCCAGAACTCCAACTATTACGAATTGTTTTTTCACAATTAGATATAATGATGACCTATTTAATAGTTGTTAGATATAAAATACCTACATTGTAGTGCGCTGTCAGACAGATAGTTTTGGCTATTTTGATTGTTTATTATAGCAGCTTCTTTTATAATAAATTAAAAAGTCAGTAAAGGAAATACTAAAGTCACTTTTACTCATTAAAAATCAATTCAAATAATATACATGAAAAACATGAAAAGGTAATATTAATCTTGAAAGATACTGATCTATGGATGAGCTCGAAAGATCACGGCTGGATCCGATTCCTGATCCTGATGAGGTTTCTGTGATTTTCATCAACTACACAATTGAAAATTTTGCCGACAGTTTCAGCAAAATGGAAAATGTCACTGCAATGGATTACCTGGTACCAAAGATTGAGGAAACGGGAATTGAATCTCAATACGTTTTTACGAGTTCCGGTGGATTGGGCCTTAAAGAATCTGTGATAAATTATCTGTCTCACAAGAATGAGCGAAGAAGAAGAAATATGGCTCCACAATCACAGATGGATGCCAGGTTTATAAGCGAGTTTTCAAATTATCTTCCAGAACAGAATTCTCCCATATTCCTTAGCAAAATCTCCGACATTTTTGGTTCAAAGGAACTGTCAGAAAAGCTTAAGAATTCAGGAAGAGACTACATATTCCTCTGTGGTTATTTTGTTGAGAGAGAAATTTACCATAATGTAATTACCTGTCTGGATAATGGTTTTTTCCCATTTGTAATATCTGATGCTGTTTCCACTTACTCAGAGAGAGTATTTTATGGCTCTCTTGATTTACTTTCCCAGATAGCGGAAGTTATTGATACCCGGGATTTGATGAAAAAATGGGGATAGACAGAAAGGCAAGAATAATACTGATTGGAGGTATTCCTGGAGTAGGAAAGTCTAGCATTTCAGGCTTCTTAGCATCAAATTTGGGAGTAGACATTGTATTATCCGGTGATTATCTGAGGGAGTTTGCCAGACCACTTGTGAATGGTGAGGAAGGCAGGATACTTAATTACAGTGTTTACGAGGCCTGGAAACAGTTTGGGGAATTCAGTAAAGAGAATGTGCTGAAAGGATTCCATGAACAGGGACGCATAATCAACAGAGGTATTGAGGCCGTACTTCGAAGGGCAATAGATAATGGGGAATCTCTGATACTTGAGACCCTGTACTTCATACCCGAGTATATTAACGATGATGTTCTCAATAAAATAATTCCCCTTTACATCCAGATTTCAAACCAGTCATTGAATGCCCAGAGGCTGCTTCAGAGAACTCAATATACACATTTCCAATCATCTGGTGACAGGCTTGCAGAACAGCTTCCTGTATATGGAATTATGAGGGATTATTCAGTGGAACAGTGCAGAAAATATTCCATAAGGGTATTTGACAATCTTGATTTTACAAAGACCAGGGATGATATACTGAAATACTGCAGAGGTGAATAAATTGGCAGACCTGAGGGAAAGAGGAGTAAAACTCCAGGAAAGATTATTTTCTACTGGCCTTATGGATGAAGATGTACCAGAATTCCTCCCGGATCCTGTTGATACGGTATCATACGGAGCAGGATACCCAATAACTGGCCTGGAGAAATTCCTTGGTTATTTTGATGACGTTCTCAATATTGCCAACTTTCCTTCGATATCAGTTACAACAGATTTTTCAATGGCGATGTCTGCCTGCAGGTATGACGAAAAACCTGGAAAAGACCGGGTCATTTTTGATGGCAGGGAAGAAGGGTCGTTTCTGAGAAAGGCATCAAAAGCACTTGAGATATTTAAGTCACGATACGGAATAACGGGTTCCTATACCTTTTTTATCAAAAGGTACCGCAGGTATGGGGAGGCCAAAGGGCTTGGGGAATCAGCAGCAGTAGCCTCGGCAGTTTCAAGATCTCTTGTTGCATCTACATTTGGCAAGAAAGCTCTGCAGGATGTATCACTTGTTTCAAGGCTTGCCAGACTTGTATCCGGATCAGGAACGAGATCTGTCGCTGGCGGTCTTTCGCTGTGGCTTTCCTATCCGTACATGAAAGAGGAATACTGTTATGGATCGCAGATAAACCAAGACCTCTCTTCACTTTGCTTTTCAGCCATTCCAATGAAATCAGAGTGGGTAACTGACAGTGCACACAAACTTGCAAGATCATCTCTCTTTTATGATCAGTGGGCTGTTGACAAATTCAATCACATATTCACAGAACTTGATGGTGGATTCAACCTAGAGGAAATACTTCGAAGGTCCACCGAGGATATGTACATGCTAAATTCCATCATACTCTCCAGTGGCAATTTTATACATACTCCATCGAGCCTTGCGATAATAGCCAAACTCAAGGAATTTACGGCAAAGAATGAAGGCCTATATTATACCTCAGATACAGGCCCAACGCTGGTTCTTATGTCAAAGTCCCCATCGCTTATCAGACAGTTTCTGGAGGAAAATTCTATTGAAAACCATATTGATGGCAAGTCTTACAGGAATGCACCTGAATGTTCAGAGGAATTCAAAAAGGTGAGTTCAGATGCCATCCTTGCCAGGTGATACTTCTGTCTGATATTCCTGCACTGAAGGAAAGTGTGTTCAAGGATATCCCTGCTCTTGACCCTGTCGTGATAAGAAAGGTCAGAGGGACTTTTGGCATTCAGGGTGTTGTGGATTTTAACCCTGAAGGGGACAGCAGGTCAAGAAACATTCCATGGAAGACCATCTCGGCCTCTGTCCTGACCCGGGACGGTTATTCATGCAGAGTGTGTGGAAAAAGCAGCATTGAACCTGTAAACAGTTCAACAGGATACCACAAGGTTCATTTCGGCCTTGAAGTTCACCACATAATACCCAGAAAGGACGGAGGAAGCGACAACTTTCAGAATCTAATTACGCTCTGTGAGGAATGCCATCACAGGACATTTTCCAACGGATACTCCGGTGTTCCAATTATACCGGACGAAGCCAGCCTATATAGATACGAGAGAACCATATATTTGGCTGTTCCTTCAGATCTGGCTGACGGTGAAATGAGAATTATGAAAGCCATTCTCCCCAATCATCAGAGGTCTGAAGGAGGGAATATAATTCCATTTGAAGGCACAGGCATGCAGATATTATTTTCTGCGTTTTCGCTTGAAGATTACAGGCAGTTTGTCCGATATGCCGATACAATTCTGCACATCGGAGATTACGTCACCTATGTAGTAAACTCACAGGAAGGGAAGGTAAAAGTTCGTTTTCTTAAGGATGTGTCTGGAAACCTTCTGGCTTAAAGCACAATCTCCTCGTTAAGTGTTGTTCTTTTATACAGCCCAGTATGATCTGTTTCGTAGGAGGTTCCGTCGAAAAGCTTCACAACATTTTTCCCAGAAAGTATCGCTTCAACATTCCTTCCGATTCCATCTCCTTTCAGGATACCGCTACCGCTTGTCCCCGTTGCAACAATTAGATTCAGGTCTCTGAAAATATATGGGGATTTGTCTATTGTATTGTATGAATAATACCCGGCCCAGCTACCAGTCAGCTTT
Organism: Thermoplasmatales archaeon UBA447; assembly: GCA_002503205.1. Taxonomy (GTDB): domain Archaea; phylum Thermoplasmatota; class Thermoplasmata; order Thermoplasmatales; family Thermoplasmataceae; genus UBA447. The sequence goes on from DARE01000073.1 coordinate 5,701, forward strand.
GCATCAGACAGATCCGGATAATATGCGGAAATGATCTGCATAAGGCTCTTTTCGAAGAAATCTCTTTCAGGCTGCGGATCATCCTCGAGATCGAAGTTTCTGTTGAAGTCATCTGCGACCCCTACCCAGATAGATTTGAACTTCGGCGCCGGCCTGAGATATGCCGCCCTGAATGGAAGAATAGTAAATGGAATGACATGCTGTTCATTGTATTTCCAGCCATAGAGTATCTTCTCCACAGCCGGGCCAGAGAGCTGGAAGATCTGCCTCTTCTTCGGCCTTATGTGGCTGTCAATTCCTGTGTTGTCCAGAAGTTTTGTAGCCCACACATCCGTAGCGCAGACATATGTATCCGCATGCAAGGGGCCTCTATTTGTCTGAAGATCACCTATTATCTTATCCTGCCAGAGAAAAGGCTCCCCGGGGAAATCTATCTTTTTGACAGGTGCCAGGGTGAATTCATTAAGTTCCGTGCGGAACATAAATTCTACCCCGAGTTTTTTAGATTCCTCATAGTAATACTGAGATATGAGCTCAGGTTCTACTGTTCCGCAATTTTCCCCCAAGACTCCCTCATCAACATTACTGAGCCCCATGAGATCCACTAGGTCGCTATCAGGATGTGCCTTGAGCCCAGGAAATGTATCTATTTCATCACCTTCGAAAAACCTTATCTTTGTTTTAGATGCAAGTTTTCTGAGTATATCGGACCGTCTATCACCAGACCTCAGAAGGAAGAGGTAGCCGACCATGCTAAGACCAATGTCATTGCCATGGCTATTCAGGTATTTGTAGAACTCTATGGTTGAATGTGATAACTTAAAATTTACCTCTTCCGAGAACAGATCCCGTATTGAAGCTGCGCTCTTGGCAGTATTTCCCTGCGCATATGTGTTGGCCCTGTCTATCACAAGAACTTCCATATCGGGGTTATTCTTTTTAATGTGATAAGCGGAACTCAGCCCCACAATACCTGCTCCAACTATAATAACATCAAATCTGTCCCCTGCCATCAGGGTAAAGTAAATATCCGGATATAAATTTAGGCACTTTTTCTTGATTTCTCGGTAAAATAGTTTCCGGAAAGATACTTCATGCCACTGTCTGGGAGGATAACAACAATTCTTTTTCCCGAACCCAATTTTCTTGCTTCCTGTATGGCAACATTAAGTGCGCAGGAAGAGCTCATCCCAAGAAGCAATCCCTCTTTTCTCGCAGCCTCCATCCCTGTCTTGAATGCCTCGTCTCTATCAGATTCACTGAGCTCTATGAACTCATCAAAAAGTGACATGTCCACCCACTGAGAAGGGTTTGGCTCCTTGGGGTTCCTGATTCCCTGAATTGCCACACCCAGTGCGGGAGTTACTCCAACCAGTTTGATTCCGGGTACAGACTCCTTAAGCTTTTTGCCAATCCCGTTTGATGTGCCCCCTGTGCCAACAGTACAGACAACCATGTCAATTTTCCCTCCAGTCTGCCTGAGTATTTCCGAGGCTGTCCCGTGGTAATGGGCAAATACATTGGCCGGGTTCCTGAATTGGTCCATCGAAACATACTTTTCCGGGTTTTCCTCTATTAACCTGTTTTTAAGTTCTATTGCTCCTGCAGTCCCTCTGTTTGCAGGGGTAAGTATAAGATCTGCCCCGTAGGCACTTATGATCTTCCTCCTCTCCTGGCTTGCGGATTCTGACATGACAATTGTGACATTGTAACCTTTGTAGGCCCCGATCATGGCAAGAGCAATTCCCGTATTTCCTGAAGTGGCCTCAATGATTGTCTTTTCCTTTGTCAGTGTTCCTGAAGCCTCGGCGAATTCAATCATATAGAGAGCAACTCTATCCTTTATCGAACCCCCTATGTTGTACCATTCAAGTTTGGCAAGGATCTCTGCTCCCCCGGAGGGTGCCATTCTGTTAATTTTAAGGAGTGGAGTTGAACCTATGAGCTCTGTGATGTCAGAGTAGTAGTTTTCCCAATTCATGTCAGGGAATATCGTCTACATTTTTTAATATGGCGGGTAAGGCTTATAAAACAAGGAAAAATACTAAAGAGTGATTTCAAGAAGAGGGCCACTGAAAGAAATCGGGTGGGTCAGGGACCACCTGGGAGATCCAAAACTGGTAATAGTTGACTGCAGATACAACCTTTCTGACACAGATTACGGTCAGCATGCTTACGAGAATGGGCATATCCCCGGTGCTTATTTTGTCGATCTGCTACGGGATATGACAGGCAAGATCTCAAAGAATGGCGGCAGACATCCATTGCCTGATCTTGACCTCTTTGTCAAAAAGCTTGAAAGCTTCGGCATAACTGAAGATTCAACCGTCGTGGCCTATGATGACAACTGGTCTGGCGCAGCAAGATTCTATTTCCTGATGCAGTATATAGGTTTTGAAAATTCCTACGTTTTGAATGGGCTTTATCAGAACTGGGTAAATTTGGGCTATCCAACAGATAAGTCAGTGCCAGGGAAACGCAGGGGAAAACTGAGCATCTTACTGGACACGCATATAAGGCTTGATATAGATCATTTAAGGAAAGGTATTGACACCATGAATCTGGTTGATTGCAGGTCCAGTGACAGATATGCAGGAGAGAACGAGACAATAGATCCTGTGGCTGGCCATATTCCGGGTGCAGTTAACCACCCATTCATGGAATCCGTGAATGATTCCGGTTATCTGGATAAAAGTCTTCTGGAAAAGAAGTTCAGCGATTTGCCGAATGACCCGGTACTTTACTGTGGCTCTGGCGTTACAGCATGTGTCAATTTTGTTGCAATGAGAGTGGCCGGAAAGGACCCCCGAGTTTATTGCGGAAGCTGGAGTGACTGGATTTCATACCCGGAAAATCCGGTAGAAAAATAAGGGTGGATTCTCACAACACTTTAATTTTCGCCATTTTCATGATAAATACAGCTCTTCGCTGTTTATCCAACATTGTGATTAAATTAATTTAAAATACTGATGAAGAAATACGGTAATATGGCTTACAGTGACGGCATCCTACTGAGAGTTGCGGAGGCTAACTCCACAGATCCCGGTATGTCAAGAGTCAGGCTTGATGAAGAATCCAGAATAGCTCTGAATTGCGAAATCGGAGATGTCGTGGAGATAGAGAAGGAGAGAAAAACTGTCGGACGAGTCTACAGGGCAAGACCTGAAGATGAAAACAAAGGTATTGTGAGAATTGACAGTGTAATGCGCAACAACTGCAGTGCATCTATCGGGGACAAGGTAAGGGTTAGAAAGGTAAGAACAGAGGAGGCCAAAAGGGTAACTCTGGCTCCAATAATCAGGAAGGATCAGAGGCTTAAATTCGGGGACGGCATTAATGAGTTTGTCCAGAAGGCGCTCATAAGAAGGCCTATGCTTGAAGGTGACAACATTAGCGTCCCTGGCCTCACACTGGCCGGCCATTCTGGGCTCCTTTTCAAGGTTGTGAAGTCGCAGCCCCCCAAAGTTCCAATTGAAGTCGGGGAGGAGACAAAGATAGAGATCAGGGAAGAACCTGCATCAGAGGTTCTTGAGGATGTTTCACGGATCAGTTATGAGGATATAGGAGGACTTTCTGACCAGCTTGGCAGAGTTAGGGAAATTATAGAACTTCCTCTAAAGCACCCTGAACTGTTCGAGAGGCTCGGAATCCACCCACCTAAAGGGGTTCTCCTGCACGGGCCGCCAGGAACTGGGAAGACCCTGATAGCAAGGGCCGTTGCTAATGAGTCTGGCGCCAATTTCTTCTCAATTAATGGGCCGGAAATAATGAGCAAATACTATGGGCAAAGTGAGCAGAAGCTGAGGGAGATATTCCTGAAGGCTGAGGAGTCAGAGCCCTCAATCATATTCATTGATGAAATAGATTCCATAGCCCCCAAGAGGGAGGATGTACAGGGAGAGGTTGAAAGGAGGGTTGTTGCTCAGCTTCTTACTCTTATGGACGGCCTGAAGGAAAGAGGGCATGTCATAGTCATAGGAGCAACAAATCGTATAGATGCTGTGGACCCTGCCCTCAGGAGGCCGGGGAGATTCGACAGGGAGATAAATATAGGTGTCCCTGACAAGAAGGGCAGAAAGGAGATCCTTGCAATACATACTAGGGGAATGCCCTTTGGTATGGATGAGGATAAGAAGATAGAATTTCTGGATGAAATAGCCAGCCTCACGTATGGGTTTGTTGGTGCTGATCTGGCTGCCCTTGCCAGAGAATCAGCTATGAATGCCCTGAGAAGGTACCTACCGGAGATAGATCTCGACAAACCGATCCCCACCGAAGTTCTCGAAAAAATGCAGGTCACCGATGAGGACTTCAGGGAAGCCCTGAAGGCAATAGAACCGAGCAGCCTGAGGGAGGTGACCGTTGAGGTTCCAACCATTACTTGGGATGACATAGGCGGCCTGGAGTCAGTGAAGGGTGAACTGAGGGAGACAGTTGAGCTGCCACTCCTTAAGCCTGACGTATTCAAGAGACTCGGAATAAGAGCTGCCAAGGGATTCCTTCTGTATGGCCCGCCAGGTGTTGGAAAGACACTTCTCGCGAAAGCGGTTGCCAATGAGAGCAATGCCAATTTCATATCTGTAAAGGGGCCAGAGGTCTTGAGCAAGTGGGTAGGGGAAAGCGAGAAGGCTGTAAGGGAGATATTCAAAAAGGCCAAACAGGTTGCACCTACCATAGTATTCTTTGATGAGATAGATTCCATAGCTCCAAGAAGAGGACAGTATGGTGACACAGGTGTAACTGAAAGAATAGTCAACCAGCTTCTGACGTCACTCGACGGTGTGGAGGTACTTCAGGGGGTAGTGGTTCTTGCTGCCACAAACAGGCCAGATATCATTGATCCAGGCCTTCTCAGAGCGGGAAGATTTGACAAGATGATCTATATTCCACCACCTGATGAGGCCAACAGGCTGAAGATACTCCAGGTGCATACAAAAAATATGCCACTTAAAAAAGATGTTAATCTCAATGATATATCAAAGAAAACGGAGGGTTATGTAGGGGCTGACCTTGAGAACCTGTGCAGAGAGGCAGGAATGATGGCATACAGGGATGACCCGGAGGCAACAGAAATCAGCCAGAAGAATTTCCTTGATGCCATGAAATCCATAAGGCCGTCTGTGGATGAGGAGGTACTGAAGTTCTACAGAGGGCTTTCGGAATCCCTCAGTAAATCTGTTTCCGAGAAGAGAAAAGTAGTGGAGGAACTTGGCCTTTACCAGTGATCTCCATATAATTTTATTTCTTATTTCTTTAGCATATGATTAAGGTCGCTGATAACATTGGATTCAGGATCTAACAAGTATTCTGTCCTCTCTGTCACAACCCTCGGGTCTCTGATGGCAGCTGTGGACTCAACCATTGTATTCCTGGCTGTTCCTGCCATGGCTGAATACTTCAAAACAGGTGTATCTCTGCTGACACTTGTCATCGTCATGTATATTGTAACACAGACGGCTATGATGATCCCGAGTGGAACAATTGGAAACCGCCTTGGAATGAAGAAGATATACCTCAGTGGCTTTGGCATTTTTGCTGTCTCCTCTCTCATAATAGCTCTATCGCCCGACATAACATTTGCCATTTTCTTCAGGGGGGTGGAAGGCATTGGTGCCGGAATACTGGGTACTCTGGGCTTTCCCATTCTTCTAAGATCATTCCCGTTTGAGGAGAGGGGCAAGGCAATTGGAATCAATTCAGTGTCCTGGTCAGTGGGTGCACTGATTGGGCCGCTTCTTGGAGGGTTCCTTGTAACATTTGACTGGCGATATATTTTCCTGATCAATGTACCCATTGGAATTGTTGGGCTTATACTTGGAATAAGCCGTATTCCAAAGGACACAGGGGACAGAAGCATAAAATTCAGGCCATCAAACTTTCTCGCATTCCTGGCATTTATAATACTTATAGTGATGGGAATATCCCTTCTCAATTACTATTACCTTATAGCGGGTGCACTTATGTTTTTGCCATTCTATCTGGTAGAAAAAAGAAACCCTCTGATTCCCCCAAAACTGCTCAGGAACCGTTCCTATTATCCAATAGTTATTGCATCTGGGCTCCAGGGAATTGGGTTTTTTGGGACAATCTATGTTCTTAGCGTATATTTTCAGTCTGACCTGGGTGTATCTCCAATCGTTGCCGGGATATTAGTTGCCGGTTATCCAGTTGCCTCAATCATTGCCAATCCTCTTGGCGGGTCTTTGCTTGACCGCAGCGGCAAAGGATCATCCCTTCTGGTGATCGGGCTTGTGCTTCAGGGAATAGGCATAATGGTTGCAGCCTTTATACTCCCTCACAGGTACATACTGACGCTCCCACTTTTTGTTGCTGGATTTGGAGGTTCCATATACTGGGCAGTTTCCACCACACTGGGCGTCGATGCAGCCGGCAGGGAATTCAGAGCAATGGCAAGCGGAACTCTTTACACCATTAGGAACCTATCCTTAGCTCTGGGTATCTCGCTTTTACCGGTTTTCCTGGACTTTTTCTCTTCATCCTCCTCTGCCACGGTCATCATTCTGTCATCGCATGTGAACATGCTTACTGCGGCTGAATACTACATGTTCTTCATATCAGTTGCTTCCTTCGCATCACTTCCTCTATTCCTCTTGCGATTCAGGACCTGGGAAGGCATATCTAATCCACATGCCTGATCATTTCTTTAGGGACAATCTTAAAGCTGGGGAAAATTTAACTATAATATATGTATTAATCAATCCGTAATGACCCGAAAGAAGTTCGCCTCTGACATGATCAAGAAGGCCCTTGTCAACAATGATGGAGAAACTATAGGAGTGATAGTCAATTTTGTTGTTGACACAGTTACCGGGTCAATTAAAAGTGTCCTCGTGAAGCCTTCCGGCCCTGACAGGTACTCTGATTTTCCAATGGACAAGGAAGGGCGGTACATGATACCTCTACTCCGAATAAAGCCATTCCGGGACGTTTATGTGACTGATGTAAAGAAAAAGGGAGAGGTACAGAAAATCTGACCTATATCAGTGAAACAGCGGAAAATAAAGAGAAAGAAGAACAGCTGTCAAGACCTGGATCAGGACTATCTGATTTGTCATCCTGCTTATTCCAATGGTGTCCTTCTTTAGAGTCAGGAAATGAAATACCGACACTGCCAGTGGAATAAGAAGCAGAAGGAACTCTTTAGGAAAAAGTGCCTGGATAATAAATCCGGGGAAAAGTACTACCGAGTAAATGGGCCTGAATTTTCTCACACGGACCCCGTCCTGCCTGTCCTCAGGAAGATGATGCAGATACCTAATTGCTGAGGCAAGAAGGCCCAGGAGTACTGATATCAGGATTATCTGCAATGTAACAGGGGCATCAAACGCTATTGCTGATCCTATTACGGAAAATATTCCAAATGACATGAAGGTTGAAACCTCCCCAAACCCTCTTGAATTGAACCGGAACGGAGGCAGAACGTACATGAGGGATACGGCAACTGCAAGAAATCCTATTATGAGCAGGGTGTATTTATGGTAATAAAAGACGATGAAAAGTCCCACAGAGATGGAAAGAAGTGCGCATATGACAAAATATATTCTTACTGTTTCCGGTTTAACACCTGAGCGTTCAATAAGATAAGATCCGATCGGAAATGTGGTGTCATCATTTCTCAGAATTCTTCCTGATTTATGATCAAAGAAATCCATGGAGAGGTTAAGGGCTGCCTGCATCAGCATAACAACTGCAACCAGCAGTATGAACATTACCGGGTCTCTAAATCTGTTATATGACCATACTACAAGAACAGGGGAAAATGATGTGAAGTAAAGGGGAAGTTTGAGGCCCTTTGCTATATTCATGCAGGGGTGATTGTGAAAAGCTAATTAATTTCTCGTCAATTTAATTTTCCTCCACTCTTATATATCATTTTCCAATACAGTATGGAAGGCAAATGGATCCAGCTGTAATCAAGCTACTGAGAAAAGCCAGAACCATGACGCTATCCACCACTGGAATCAAAACATGGACTACCAAGACTTTCTATGCCATGGATCATGGCTTTCTATTCTATATTGAAAAAGGTGGGCTCACTCTAAAGAATATTACAGAAAACCCGAACATAAGTTTCGCAATTGATGAGAATAAACTGAATCTGTTTGTTCAGGGCTCCGGGAAAGTTGAGATTCTTGGGGAACCCGACGACCTTCAGAGGGAGCGGGGCATACTGCTTCACAAAGTTCCAGAGGATGCCGCTTTTTCCCATAGTGGGCACGTCTACCTGGCCAGGTTGGTTCCCGACGAGATTCGAGTAATGGACATGCGGGTTGAGATGAAGCGCTACAGTGCTGATGTAAAACTCGAAGAAATGACAGAGCATTTCCACCCTATCTTCAGCCTTTTCAGGGTATGGTCTTTTCAGCAGAGCATAATCGCGCTTATAATTGGTTCCATACTTGCTGTGAGGCTGAATATTCTCTTTCTGGTCCTTTCAGTCCTCGGTATAATGGCCGCGCATGGTGCTTTCAATGCAATAAGCGGCTACTTTGATTTCAGGACAGGAAACGATACTCCCCGGTCCCTTACCAGTTCAAGGGTTTTTGTTGATAATCTTGTCCATCCGAGAAAGGCACTTGGTGTTTCCTATTTGATGCTTGCCCTTGCTCTCGTGGATGGGATATACCTTGCTGTTTCAAGGCCTCAAATCTGGCCATTTATCCTGATAGGTGTTGTGGCCGGTGCCCTGTACAGTGCCCCAAAGATAGGGTTCAAGAAGTATGCCCTTGGTGATGTTGCAGTCTTTGTTGCCTGGTCTCCAGGAATATTCCTTGGTGCATATGTCCTCCAGGGAGGAATAATAAATATTCCGATACTGCTGATATCGTTCTCTGTGGCCCTCCTTACGGTGAATATACTTCATGGAAACAACTGGAGAGATATGGACGATGACAGGAAAGTCGGAGTCAGGACAGTTGCAAATGTTCTTGGTGAAGAGGGCTCAAAGTTATACTATTACGCACTTATATGGTCCCCATATGTGCTTGTGGTCCTTGCATATTTCCTCGAGAGCCATCTTTACCCACTGTTTGCTGTAATGCTGACAGTACCCCTGGCAATTCAGCTTTCAAGAATTGCATCAAACAGGAAGAACATAAAAAGGTCTATGCTGGATATGCTCACCGCACGAGCAACGTTCTACTTTGGCCTTTTTGGGGTTATTTCCTATCTTCTTGTTACCTACGCCTCAGGGGCACTTCACATAGTTGTTTAGGACAGGGAGTAAATGTCCAGAAAAGGGGATTACTCTCTGGCTGACTTTATAAAGAACATTATAAGAAACAATTTATTCCGTTCTGTAAAATATTCAATTTCAGGATTCGCAGGTTTTGTTACACTTGAAATTTTAACATTTATTGGAATCGAGTATATCGGTGTTTCAAAGATATTTCTAATAGATGCATATTCGTTCTTTACTGCTGTGCTTGTGGAATACATAATAAATGAGCACTGGACAACAAGAAACGAGGGAAATCATGGCGGAGCAATGAAGGGGTTTCTAATCAGGCTATTTACCTTTGAGCTCCTGAATCTGCTGGGCAACATTGTTACTCTGTCGGTTCAGTATGCACTGCTTTATTTCTTCAACCTTTCCCCCCTTATCGGAAACCTAATTGGCTCAGGGATAGCTTTTCCCGTAAATTATTATCTTCAGATGAAGAATGTTTGGGGAATCAATCCCGTTCAGTTTTCTGATGGGAAATGATGTTCTAAGCTCACAGGTTTCCGATAATCTGAAATACAGGAAAGTTATGATCCGGAGTTAATGACTGAGAGCAGGGAAAGTCTGGAAAACGCCTACGGATTCAGAAAATACTTCTGGGGAAGAGTTATGGGGCTGGGTCTCCTTATAGTGGGCGTTGGCTTCTACTTCGTCTGGTCAGTTCTCTATGGAACATGGACAGATGTGGGGCTTTATTCATTTGTTGTGGTTGTAGTTATTTTTGGCTTTCTCGAACTGGCTCTGGTTCAGTCGAAAATTAAAGATGAGATCAGGGAAATTGAGAGATCTAAAAGGGCTTGAGTCATTCTTCTGCAAATATCCTTAGCCTTCTGCAATATTTTCCGTCTGAATAATAACACTCTGAATATGGATAACCCTTACCTCCAAGCAGGTTCTGAGGCTCAACTGCTGTGAATCCATCTATCTTGAGTGGGATATGGTCTTTTGGGGAAATTTTTCTTGTTCTGAATATGAATATGTGTGTGCTGTTCAATGCAAGGGAGGCATTCTCGGCCTTAGTCATATCGTCAGCATTCTGGGTAATGTTGAAAATAATGGTATTGTAGTGGCGGCTATGCCTCACCATACTCTCAAGATATTTTCTTGATTCGTCATCGAAGATTGCGGTATGGCTCTCTTCTATTATTATGGCCTTCTTCCTGAGGTCCGAGGTCATGAGACGGTAAAGGTTCATCATGCTCTCTCTTGCAAAAGCCCTGGCGGTCTCACCACTGTTTCTCAAAATAAAAATCTGTGGAGGGGAATCAGATTCAATGTCAGTGTAATCGTACTCCTCCAGCGGATCATACACATACAGGCAGTCTATAAGGCCCTTCTTTATCATTCTCCTTATGATAAGTCCGGTGAAGAATGATTTACCTGATCCTGTTTCTCCGATAATCATGAAATTGTTTGCCGCTCCATAGTTTATGGGAAGGAAGACTGGTTTCGCATTGAGATCATCCGTTCCGACCTCAATATCCCCATATACTGGGGGACTGAATGAAATGGGAATTATAGTTGACACCGATGACGCACTCATCAGGTATTTTCCTTTCGGAGTTTCAGAAGCTGGGAATATATTTCCAATAGATTCGGCTTTTGGCCTCACAATTGAGAAATCAAGGCCAAGGTAATTCAGGGACCTCCTGTATGTTCTCTCATAATCAGTAAGATGAACAGGGTGGGCACCTATAAGTGAAAGTGTAAGGGAAGTCCTGAGAAGTGAATCTCTATCTTTCTTAAGGCCCTCCTCCATTGAATTAATGGTTTCTATTTGCTGGCTGACACCTGTTCCATGTTCAACTATGGAATCACCAGAAATACGGATCTGTGCCTTTCTATCAGCTCTGGCAGATTTCAGCAATCTCAAAGCCTGATCATCCTGTATCCTGTGGATTGAAAGCCTTGTCACTGTACCAATTCCTGATCCTTCAAGAAATGCATATAGAAGGGGTCCGCTATCATAATCGGAATCCCTGAGTTCTAGCATTATAAAATTTCGCTCTCCGCTGATAAAGTTCCGTCTAAGGTGCATCACGGAATTGCTCTTAGAGTTATTTGAAGTGTCTGGGCTAAAAAGTCTTTTAAACAAATTCTCCAGCTCCGAGACTTGCGGAATGGCATAATTGAAATTTAGAGAGGAAAGCCCTTCCAGAAATTTAATTGACTCATCTGCAAGGGCTGCCGCTGAGTTTATTGAAGAGCCTGGTGAATGTGAAAAAACTGCCAGGATTTTAGATTCTGCATCCCCCTTTTCCTCCAATCCAGTGTAGGAGAAGAATTCGGAGTCCACCGATATGTCAGAGAGGAGCCTCTTGAAACCGTTGAGTATGTTTATCTGCTCGCTTTCCCTTGTTTCAGGGAGCATCCTTGGCTCCAAAAGTGCAATGAATCTTAATTTTCCGGATAATCTGAATAGCCCTTCAATATCTGCCCCTTCCCTTGCAAAACTAAATTCCGGGGAATACTTCCGGCCTCCCGGAGGCATTGCTAGCCTTGTGAATAATTTCAATATTCCAGTTTTTCCAGTCATTTCTATAATTATTCCTGTGACACTGATTGCTGCAACGAATATTGAAAGCAGCGGGTTTACTTCCAGGGTGAAGACGGTTATCAATGATAGGGTGATTATGAGAAGCAAAGTCCTGTACCTGAGGCCGAACATTGTGGGGCTGAAGATATCTATATTCGGTGGAATTCTTCTATACCGCATTTTAATCAGGATATCTTCTCCATTTCAACTCCTCCTGGATTGCTTCTTTATAGGGATCTTTCCTGGATACTGCATGGCCTGGTTGTCTGGATCCAGAATTGCCCGATGGTACCTGCATCATCCTGAGGAGGCCGTCCTGCAGATTCCCTGAACCAATTTCCAATGCAGATCTGGAATATCCGGTAATGCTTCCGGCAATTGCACCAGCAGAAATTCCGCCAAGCATATTGAGGAGAGGAGTGGTTCCGGGCCCTCTTCCACTGAAAAAAAGGTATCCCGGAATCAGGGAAGGAATAAGGATCAATGCAATCTGCAAAGGAGCCACACTGCTGAACAGCTCAGAAAGGTATACAGAAAGAAGTGCCAGGAAGGGAAAAATGGAAAATTCAATGAAAATTTCCCAGAGCACCTTTGTATATTTCCTCAAATACCCTACACCGGATAAAATCGTGAATACAGGAAGCAGGGGGATTATGAGCAGAATCATTCCTTCCCTTACCATAAGTGTGGCTAGTAGCATTGCACATGAACCGAAATAAGCGCTTAGCATGATGAACTTGATAATTCCGTTTTCACCTGAATCAAATCCGGCAATTCCTGTTCCCGGAAGCGGTATCAGCCGATGATCATTCACATTGAGATCGTTCCACATTATTGTATAAATGTGCTGTAGGCCGTTAAGTAATGAAAGGGAAATGTATACTGATGTAAGTGAAACCAGAATGAGGATAGCGTACTTCATGAACCAGGCTACCGGTCTTGTGTCAGACTCAAGGCTGTTTTTGAAAAGAAAAGCGAGAGCGGAAATAGCCAGGGAGATACTGACCAGGTAGGGAGAAATCGCGTTTGCAGTTCCTAATATTGCACTATAACCACTGGTAGAGGTAAATGTGGAGACGTAAGCGTAATCAGGTGCAAGACCGATCCGCAGGGTGTAGCTCCAAAGAAACTGGACAAGTTCTGAATAGGGAACCAGAACAGCCTTCAGAATCTCCGAAAGCGAACCAAGCAGATATCCAGAAACAGACAGAATTATCAGCTTCCAAAGGCGATGTATTTGAATATTGTGAAAACAACCCCACTAAGGGCAAGTGCATAGATGAATGTGCCAATTATGGCATTCCGCAACCTAACATGTGCCTCAACCCTTCTGTTCTCATCGTTTCCAAAAAAACTCAGTGCTACAGGAATCCAAAGAACAAGCATCAAAACAGCGGACACTGAGATGAGTATATCGTCAATTCTACCAGTGATCTGTTGAATTTCAGTTGATATTGACAATATGACCGTATGCGTCATTAATACATGTTTTAGCATTCATGCATAAAATAGCATAGTTGTATAAATTATATTTGTGGGTTAACTCTACTTTTGACCTCCTCAAGTGCTTTCAATCGCTGCTGGCTCCTCTGTTCTCCCTGTTTGAATCTTTCCCTTTCTTCATCAGTCTCGAGTTTAAGCTGTGGCACTTCTATCGCTTTTCCATCCTGGTTTATTGCCACGTATGTAAGAAAGCAGGTTGTGGTAAAACTCCTGTCGCCGGTTATGGCGTTTTCTGAATAAACGTCCACTTCAATCTCCATTGTCTTCTTGGTTACATAATTTATTCTGCCATAAAGTGAAACTATGTCTCCCAGATGAATCGGCGAAAGGAAAAACAATCTGTCAATGCTACCGGTGACCGTTCTCCTCCTGCAGTGCTTTGCGGCTACTATGGCAGCCACATTATCGATCCATTCAACGAGTCTCCCTCCATAGAGATCATTGTATATGTTGGTATCTGGGGGCAGAACCAGGCGCTGAAGTTCAGTCTGAGATTCTTTCCAGTGTTTTGTTTCCATATATGGAGTATTGGAAGTAGAATCAAATAAACTTCTCTTTGGAAATATGCTTTATACTCCGGTGCATAAGGTAGACGATGAATCTGGAAATGTTGGAGGAAGAGAAAAGAAGCGCTGCCATTGCTTCTTCTAAACTTTTAAAAGATGGAATGCTCCTTGGTCTGGGTACAGGCTCCACTGTTAAATTTCTAATAGAGGAAATAGGAAATCTAATCAATGAAAAAGGATGGAGTATTTCCTGTGTTCCTACCTCCAGGTCATCAGAAAAGCTTGCTAGAGAGAAGGGGATTGAAATAGTTGAAAATCCGGACAGGAAACTGGATCTTGATATAGACGGAGCTGATGAGGCTGATTCATATGGCAATCTGATAAAGGGTGGCGGTGGTGCCTTAACCAGGGAAAAGATTGTCGCAGTGAATAGCCGAAAGGTATGCATAATTATAGACCACTCAAAGTACTGCCCTGACGGATTGGGAAAGTTCAGGCTGCCAGTTGAGGTTCTGCCGTTTATGTCAAATTCAACTGCTGAGAACATCAAATCAATGGGTGCCAGTGTTGCATTCCGGGATGGTGGAAAATTTGTCACTGATAATGGCAATCTGATCCTCGACTGTGATTTTGGAATCATAAAGGAACCTCAAAATCTTGAAATAAAACTAAAAGCGGTACCTGGTGTCGTAGAAGTTGGGTTATTCTGCGGTATCGCTGATCTGATAATAATGGGAACTGGATCTGGCACCAGAGAAATATTCAGAAAATAGGTGCTGAAATTACTCCTTAAAAGATTTCAGCTGTTCTATATTGTTCTGAATCTCCTCAATCTTGTTCGATAGATCCTGAATGATCTCCTCAAGAATCTCGTTGAAATCCTTGGAGAGTTTGTAGCCATGAATGGGTCTGCCTTTTCCTTCCTTTTTCATGTTTCGTTTATTGATCCAGCCTTTGCGCCTTAGCCACTGCATGGCAATGGAAACCTCAGGTTGCCTAAGGCTGGTCTCCCTCTCTATTTCCACGCTTGTGACCTCATCCTTGTCCCTAATGTATACAAGGGTATAGGCTACGCTTCTAGGTATGTCCGAAATTATCAGATATTTGGCGAGTTTGTCGCTTACTTCTGAGAGAACCATGTTATCAGATGGTAATATTATAATTATATATATATATGTATCTGAGTGGAAATTAAAGTATAACTACTTTTCTGTAACTTCCTGAAAAGAGAAATTTGCTATACAAAATGAAATATATAATACTTGTATGTATAATAATTATGACTTTGCAAGTGCTTCCAGCTTACTTATGACAGTATAAAGGGCAGTCCTTCCATGGGCAGGAACATTGGGGTCGTTTGCCATATCATCAAGAATAGATGCTGCTGTAGCGCACCTCAGATCAAAGCGATCCTTCTGGTTGTTGAGCCTTGTTTTGGAATCAATGGCACTCTTCCTAACGTTCTTCGGTATTGTCACATCCTGTGACATCTCATCCAGCAGATATATAATCTCCTCATAAAGTCTGTTATCCATATTTTCACACTCCGGCTTCTTCACCATTTTCTTTGCGCTGAGAAAGGATCAGCATTGTTTTTGATTTCAGTATTCCAGGGATTTTTCCAAGTTCGTTTACAAGGAAATATTCGAATTCATCATAATTGGGAAACACTGCCTTTATCAGAATATCGTAGTCTCCAGTAACTAAGTAAAGGTCCTGAACATTATGAAGTTTAACAGCTGATTTCACTATAGACTCTATCTTTGAAACTTCAGTTTCCAATCCTATGATGACTGATACCGCACTGTGTGACTGCAATTTTCCAAATGTCGCCTTTAACTCTTCTATTTCCATGTTTTCCTCCCAAGAAATTAACTGAAATTGATACGTAAACTCAACTCTATATTTTAGGATTGAGGCTAACCTTTTTATTTACAGCCCAAATGGTCTTAATAGAGATTCTGAGGAAATCAGCCAACCTCTATATACACATTCTGGATGTACACATTAAATATGGCAATGAGTGACAGGGAAAGATGGGAAATTCTTCTTAGGACTTCAAATATAGTTGGCGGCAGAAACAGGGTTGCTATTATCTCAAGACTCTTTTTTAAGGAGGAGGTGCTATCATTCAATCAGCTTAAGAAGGATTTGGCTGTTAGCTCAATGTCCCTCTCCAGAGACCTGAAGCTTCTTGAAGAGATGAATATTCTTAAAAGGAGCGTTGTCGAGGACAGGCCATTGAAGGTTACCTATATGTTGACGGCAGAGGGTAGGGACCTTTTTTCTGTATTCAGTCAACTTGAAATCTGGGGTCAGAAATATCTTAAAAATAAAAATTAGTTATAATTTAGTTGGGAATAATTAAATCAGCTGCTTGTATTAGTCTTCATAACTGGTTTTCTTCCGGAGGTCCATCTACCCATTGTTTCGTATGACCATGCTCCTACTGTTAGGCCATAAACCACATGCACAATGAAGGCGAAGAGAAGGACTTTTCCAGCCACGGCGTCCACTGCTGCTTTTCCCAAAAGGGAAACCATAACGGGAGCAAATGCCAGGTAGAACAATGGCACGAAGAATACAATAAAGACAACGATCCCGTAAACAAGGCCGAGACCTATAGTCTTGGGTGCGTTGTTACTTCTAAATGGTTTTACCACCTGCACAAGGGTAATGAATAGCATGGCAATGACAGATGCAGCAATATAATGCACTAAATATCCAACGTCAGTTGCAGTTGACACAGAGGCATGAAGTGAGAGTCCATATACCAGATAAACTGCGAAGTACGGTAGCCCAAGGCTGGAAGCTGCATAAAATAATATCAGCATTATAAAGAACCCGCCTATGAGGCCTCCCGGTATTGCATACAGCAGACTTTTCTTTTCAAATTTCAGGTTATCACCTGTATTGATATATTTATCTAGGCTATAATATAATAAGTCTCATCCTTGTTATTAGGTCACATGTATGTGACCTGGAAATGAAATGAAAGATATGGTCTGCCATAACACACCAAAATACTGCGGAATATTTCTGTGGGACTTCTGTGAAAACTAGGAAAGATTTTAGTAATACAAAAATATCAATGATCTCGGTTAATATCTGATTCAGCAGGCTAAGTAAATAACCTGCTTGGTATCGGGTTGTACCTGCCCGGCTTAGCTCAGCTGGTAGAGCGGCGGACTGTAGAGGGAATCCACGGTTGGGAAGACCGCCGTAATCCGCAGGTCTCTGGTTCGAATCCGGAAGCCGGGATTTTTTGTTGTCAGCGGCGCATTTCACTATATCAATTAATTCGCATATCTAACATGTAAAGTTATTATCATAAGTTATCCGATCTACGCCAGCGAATCATAATAGCAAAGACGAAAAATTTGGTCTAAAACCAAAAGCCTGGATAATTAATTAAGGAAGTCTATTATAATCTCATAATGGTTGAGAAGATCGAGTTTGCTAATACTGGAGTCAAAGTATCCAGGATGGGTATAGGAACATATTATGATCCATGGTGGATACTCTCTGCCAAGGTTTTCAACAGAAGATCAGGTCGCAATGATAAAATTAAGGCCATACAAACAGCGATAGATGATGGTATCAATCTTATAGACACTGCAGAAATATATGGTTCAGAAGAACTTGTGGGAGAAGCCATTAAAGGATATGACAGAGAAGAACTTTTCATTGCGTCCAAAGTCTGGCCATCACATTTCAGCGAAAGCAAACTGGATAGATCCTGTGAACGCTCACTTAAAAGGATGGGCCTAAAATACGTGGACCTCTATCAGCTTCATTTCCCAAGCAGACGAGTTTCAATATCTGAAACAATGTCCGCTATGGAACGCCTTGTAGATAAGGGTAAAATAAGATATATAGGCATTAGCAACTTCGACAGTTCCAAAATGGAGAATGCCATGTCGGTGATGAAGAGATATCATATATCTTCTACACAGATGCCCCTGAATCTCATAAACAGAGAAAATGAATTCTCTATTTTACCAAAGGTTAGAGAGCACAAAATGGCATTACTTGCCTATTACCCGCTAGGCCATGGATCTTTGGTAAACGAAGCACAATACGGTAATCAACTGGTAAGCACAATAAGGGAGAAACATGGGAATGTCAGCGTAGCGCAGATTGCCTTAAATTGGTTCTATTCTAAATTTGACTGTGTGTTTCCAATCCCAAGGGCTTCCTCCCCATCACATGTACATGAAAACTCCCTTTCAATGGGTTGGTCTTTAGAACAGTCTGAAATAGAATTGCTTGAGAAGCGTTTCACAAACTTAAAAAAGTGAGCTCACGTATATTGAATGCAGAGCATAATCTTTATACTCATTCTTTCGATGAGGTGAGGCTTCTTGGGCCGGTAGATCAGCGGTAGATCGCTTCCTTGGCATGGAAGAGGCCCGGGGTTCAATTCCCCGCCGGTCCATACAGTGCAGATCCATGGGAACCTGCACCCACTGCCCCCTCTTTTGCTCTTCCCTCGATGGCTCTTCTTGCTTCTGCTATTGCCTCGGCCTGAGTAGGATGGAGATAAACGGATGTGCTGCTCAGATCCTCATGCCCCAGGAGCTGTGAAACATGCACAACTGAAACCCCTCTCCTTAGTAACATGGTAGCGTATGTATGACGGGCCATATGGGGATGGAACCTGATTCCTGCCGCCATACCGACATCCGCCGTGATCTTTCGGAAGAAATCATAGGTCAGGCGGTTTCCTGCCCTGGATGTGAAAAGGTAGTCCTGATCCTCCCTTGATACTGGCCTCACTCTGACCTTAAGATATTCCTGTATCGAATTCGATGCATCCTCAGGGAGATATACCTCCCTGACCTTCTGGCCCTTTCCCCTGACCTTTATGATTCCTGGACCGATGTCCTGGATTCTCAGGTTGCATGCCTCACCCAGCCTGATGCCTGTTCCGAAAAGCAGGGAGAACATGGCATGTTCCCTTGTTCCGACCCTTCTGGCTGTCCTGAGCAGGCGATCCACTTCCTCCAGGGAGCAGTACCTTATGACGAACTCTATGCCGTATTCCCTGAAATATTTGATTGGCTTCTGCTTAAGGAATGAGAGCCAGCGGTTTATAATCTTGACATAGCCGTTGGCAGTCTTGTTTCCCTTCTTTTCCCACACATCACGGATGAACTCCTGGAATGCCTCCCTGTCATTGTGCCTGTCCTCAGTCACCCTGGAAAGGACATACTCCATCTTTCTCAGGGTAGCACGGACCGTTTCAGGGCCATAACGGAGCTCGTCGATCATGTAATTGCGGAACTCCTCCATGCTCATTGAAAATCCTCCAGTTTCGTTTCCTTTATGTTAAAAATTTCTGTGTAGGGTTGCATGAGCTCATACACCCTTCGTGAAAATTCATTCTGGATTCACCGCCTCCCAGATATCTTTTGGTTGCGTTGTAATGTTGGATGGGAGGAGGAATTCATGGATTTATGCCACATATTGGGTTTTTTGGAATCAAAATATAGTCTGAGAATCACCGTACGAATTCGGGATTACTGCAGTCCATGAAACAATGAGAATTAGTCAAAGGCAAAAGCAGGGTACCCGGCTCTTCGAAGGTTAATTCTAATTCTACCTCAAACACCTAAGGATATTACAAAAATATGGGTTTCGAAAGATTGCGTAATGTGTCGTGTTACGGCCTTCATCTGCGATTGAATTTTCTGTTGAATCTTCGAATCTCTAAAAGTGACATCCCCATAAAGATGGATGCTGCAAAAATGGAAGCAGCTGATGGATAGATATATATTGTTGAGTCAGGTTTGATGAGAACTGACATGAAATTACCAGAAATATTTCGCAACACTTCATATTCAATGCTGGAAGTATTTCTGCCATTATTTAGGGGTATGTTAATCTTGAACATCGCAGTTATATTGTAAAAACCTGGCCTGAGTGATAGCCTCAAGTTCCCGTAACTGGCATAAGTGAGGTTGTTCACCACCAGCTTGTTGTTCGAGGATGATGAGTTAACATAGATGACATATTCATCCCATGCATGTGTGATTGTGCCATTTATCCTGATACCGTCATAATAGGAGATCGCACCTCCATTACCATAGGAAACTGTATGTTCTGTGACATGCAGCGACAACGATAGGTTTTCCGATGAGGTACTGTTATAGAAATCTAGATAAGTTGCGGTTTCTAAATTGACAGGAGAGTTTTGTAAGCCGGAGTAATACCATAGACTTGAAAACAGCACAAATAATGCGAGAGAAATAATTGCCAATCTGAGAAATTGCTTCCATCTCATGTTATCACCTCCTCATGGATTTAAGGCTCCTTCTTTCGACGACCATCAGCGCCAGTACAAACAGGACAGCACCCATAACAAATTCCAGTATACCACCTTCCACAAACACATTCGAAAACGGTGTGTGAAGGCCTAAGTGTGAGAATCCGGTAATGGCGAAAGAAAAAGAATTTGAATGGGCATTCTTCCCAAAGATACTGGGTGAAACAAAGATAAAGAACGCCATGAGTGATCCAGCAGAAATAATTGGGCTTCGCATTGAAGTGGCGATAAGAAAGCCAGCGCCAGTAAACAGCACTGAAAACGAAGCAAGATATAACACCATCTCTGCAAAAGCAGCTGGTAATTCTGTAAATTCAAAAAAATAGACATTTGCTGTGAAAATTAGAGAAGTGATAACTGTTGAATACAGTACTGCCCAGAGGAACATGGAGGTTAGCACACTCCTTGCACTTCTGCCAAATGCAACAAACATGAGAATCTTACCGTTCTCGAGAAAAACGGTTACCATGAAAATATTCAAAGATAGCACCATTATATATGGAAAATAGATGGAATTCAAGAGCGAACCAGTGAAATTGTATACCTCAAGAAGGGAACCTCCGGGTTGAGTGCCATACAAGTAGATTAGCGAATAATCAGATATAAAGACAGAGAAGATAATAATAAGTTCCACCAGAAAGTACGGGTCCATTTCAACACTGATCAATCTAAGAAGCGCAAATCTACTCATAGATCCTCACCATTTCAGCGGGTATAAGAAAATAAGATAGGATAACAATCCCATTTTCGGATGCTATTTCTGCGCATCTTTTTATTTCCAGTGACGTGAAAACAGCGTCATTGATCAGTACTGCGCGGCCATCAAATTCCCTGATGGAATCAAGCATTCGATTGCTGTTATTGGTACGCAGTACGCTCACATTAGGCGCCTTTCCGGATTCCGCAGAAAATCTTACATTGCCTTCGTCCAGCACAAGCATCCTATCA
Source organism: Thermoplasmatales archaeon UBA447 (assembly GCA_002503205.1). Taxonomy (GTDB): domain Archaea; phylum Thermoplasmatota; class Thermoplasmata; order Thermoplasmatales; family Thermoplasmataceae; genus UBA447. The sequence goes on from DARE01000073.1 coordinate 26,766, forward strand.
TAGATCGTCAGGATTTCGTCAAGCACATGTGTTGAAATCAGGAACAGGCTGTTGGATCTATCAGACTTTTGCCTAATCGATTCAGATACCAGTGAGCGCTTATGAACATCTACATTGGAATTTGGCTCATCAAGAATGAAAATTGACGATTCGGTACTGAGATAGCATGCGAGCATCACAAGCTGTAGTTCACCCAGGCTCAAGGACTGAAAAGTGGCCGGTAATATGTAATCGACACGAAAAAAATGCAAGTAATCAATTATGCTTTCCGTTCCGGTACCGTTCAGGGATGAGAACCAGTAGATATGTTCTCTCACTGATGTTCCCCCCAGCACAGAAGGTTTTTCAGGCATGAAAGAAACCCCTCTCATTGCCCTCCTATGGTCTTTCCAGGAGTCTATCCCGTTGAGCATGGCTATGCCGCTGTCCGGCTTCATTATGCCGCTGATCAGGTAGAAAATTGTGCTCTTTCCTGCACCATTTTCCCCAACAAGAACATTAACACCACCGCTGAGGTCAAAATTCACATTGTCCAGAACCCTACGCTTTTTGAACGTTTTTGTGAGATTTCTGCAAACAATAGCCTCGACAGAGCCTGACCCCATACTATCTCCTCTGTTTCAATGAGGCTCTTCTGTAAAGAGAGATCATGTAAACAACAGCCAGAATCCACAGTATCACCACCACAGCAATGTATTGCATAACATAATGCGTAACATTCAGTGTTTCCACAGCAACATCTGTCCTTTCCAGTGAGATATAGAGCAGAGTAACGTTAGAGACAGACGATGAACCGAGCAAACTAGAGAAGACGCTGGAATTACCTGTGAACATGATGTAGCTAAGAAAGGAATGCGACGGGGATTCGATGTAATAGACCGAGTTTGCATCAAAAGTGCGGGACAGATTTTCGTAGTATCCAGACGGCTGTCCCGGAACGTTGCTCAGGTTCACCATCTGTGATGTGGAGTAGAGAGTGCCTTCGCCAACATTTACAGTTGAAAATACGCTCTCAGTGCCGTAATACTGACCGGTGTTGTTGAAGACGTTAACAAATTCTCCCGCTTTCCCAAGTCCTGATGGAAAAAAGGACTCGAAGATTCTGGACTGATCACTAGCTTTCAGATTAAACGAATCTGCAAGGGTTACATTTCCTCCCAGTCCATCGCCATACATTTTTACAGAGAATTTTGCATAGCCATTTTCCAGGGTGATATTTACGTAGCTCGTGGTGAAACCGAGATTGCCTATAAGATTGCTGACTGAATTATTATGGTAAAAATCTATCGGACCTAATGCACCCATCTCGTAGCTGTAAGTGGCTCCCGGATTTACGGCACCGTCGACAAGTGAGTTGTTCAGGCTGTATGCCTCAAGAAGGGGAGAGAACAGGAGAATTATGGAAACAATTGCAAGCACTGACGTGAGCAATATAAGGAATCTTTTTAATTTCATTTTCATCCCATAACGTTGTTAACATTTCAGACGATTTACGTGTGATAAAAATTTGTAAAGATATAAAAACTTTGCATCTTTGATTGATAGTCTTCAACTGCTATGTTCAGATAACCTAAATCGGATTTATCTATTAACCTCATTCTCCTCCAATTATCCTACAGCCAGATTATGTGAACTCTTTCACTAGTTTGGATATTGTCATCCGGTAGTATTCTAACGAAGTCAAAGGCAAAGTCATAGTCAATGGAAAAAATCTTTCTTAAGCCACTTCCTAAGAAAGTAACAATAGATAGCCTTCTGCATAATTCCAACACCTTAGTAATATTTTTTTATTATTTATCAAATCAATGATAATAAAAATAACTTACAATGTTGCTGGGCTAATATTCTACATTAATGGCAAAAGCCTATAATATATTCTTAGACCCTATGGTAATGAAGGAGGTATAAACTTAAATAAGTCATGCCTCCTCAACTTCAAATTTTCCTATATTCTTAATTCTTTCTGGCCTTAAACTGCCATAAATGTACCCAACTAAAGAGGCAGCTAGCACATATGCAAGTCCAATTATTACGGCAGCAGTAATAGGATTTCCCTCCGTTATGGATTCAACAGCTGAATAATATATAATCACGGAAGCTGCCACTATTGATAAGACTGGGAGGATAAAATGTGTTAGTACATTCATCTTAAATCTCATCTTCCTAACATATACGGGCAGCGATGCATTGACAAGAATATGGGTAAATATCAGTGCGAAGATGTTTATTGAGAAGAGGATCAAAGCGCCCTCAAATGGACCATAGGCAAGGGAAGGGATTATCGCAACTATTATGCCTCCAATTTCAAGCAACATGACGGAAATGTAAGGGGAGCGATGCGTAGGATGCATTTCTGTGACTTTTTCCGGCAGCACTCCATCCCTTCCAAGAGAATATATGACCCTTGAAACAGATGACATCAGGGAAACGTTTGAGCTGAGATAACTGTTCACCGTCAGCACTATGAGTATGACGCCTGCCGCCAGTCCCCCATATCTTTCAAAAATTATAACCCCTGGATCGGGAAGCGATGAAAAAGATGCCATATTGGAAATACCATATCCTACAGTCAGAGCATAAGCCGGAATAAGTAAGGCTGCAAGAAGAACCAACATAGAAACCCATATTGATCTTCTTATGGTCCTTATTGATCCCTTTGTCTCCTCAGCAAGAGTTATTACTGTTCCAGATCCTGCAAATAGAGGTATAGAAAATATCATAGCAAAGAATAGGAGTGAGAAATTTCCACCAATGGGCGCTAGGGTGAAAACACTGAAGCTATTGCCAGAACCCTCTCTTATTGCTATTATTATTCCCATAACTATGAGAAATCCAATTTCAATGGATGCACTTATCATTGAATAGTTAAGAGAAGGTCTTAGTCCCCTGTATCCAAGGTAGAAAGTGAAGAAAGCAACCAGTGCAACAAATGCAATCCATATATATGGTATATTAGCTAGGGAGGGAGATACGTAATATAGGAAAGTTGCAAAACCCAGCAGACCAAATGCAGCCAGCGAGAAAAACTGAAACATAACATACCAAAGAGCAGTGACAAATCCTGCTCTTTTGCCTATTGTTCTGGCAACATATCCATAATATCCAGATGCACTGCCAGTGTACTTTGAGAACTGGTAATTTGCGTTCAGGAATAAAAAGTAAATAGCCCATGCAAAAAGAACAGCCAATGGGGTGCTGCCATAAGCATAGCCGGCAGTTATTACGAGAAGAATGGCAACATCAGCTGCAGGTGCAACGTAGGACACACCCTGAAATATTGCTTGAGCCAACCCTATTTGGTTAGGTTTTAGACCCAACTGATACATGGCATATTATTAAATTAATACTATTTTAATTTAAGGGTTCAGGGTATATTAAGAACTATTTTATAATCGATGAGTTCAAGAGATAAATATAACTTCTATCATCATGTCCTTACAGTTTACTATGTAAGATTTATTTGGTTCTTTAATAAATTTCCTTGTCGATTCTTTTGTATTCACCGAGATTTGACTAATAGGGCTTCAATACCAACAAAGGATGGCATCTTAAGAATTGCTCTTTGCTAAATTCTAGAAAGCAATTTCTGTCAATTTAAGACGAAGCCTACCTTTCATTCTCAAGGATTCTATCAAGTGATGAATCGTATCTGTTCTCAATTCCCACATTCAATATTTTCCTTGAGTCTATTGATTCAATGCCATCTATTTCGGCTATTCTGTCAACAATTTTCAGATAGTCTGCCTCGTCTCTGCACAGGCACACAGCAATGTAATCGATATCGCCCAGAAGTGAATAAACAGAGACTATCCCTGGTACTTTGTTGATCTCACCCATTAAACGCTCTCTGGACCCCTTCTCCTTTCTTGCCTTCAGAAAAGTGGCAGCCATATAA
>DARE01000017.1:0-2524 GCA_002503205.1 Thermoplasmatales archaeon UBA447
GTATACATGGGAAGAGGGAAGCTCCTTGTTACATGGACATTCTTCTCTTTCCTGTCGCCATTAAAAGAAAATACATGCACCTCATGGCCCATGTTCTCCAGCTCTGACTTGACATCCCTCAGGTAATGAGATACACCATCAGGTGTAGGATAGTAAGTGGAGCTGAAATAGCCTATCTTCATCCTTACTTAGCGGTTAGCACGAAATAGTTATTTAATTCTGGTGTCCTGGCACAAAATATGTGGAATGCCTTCATGGAAGTTCTTAAAGGAAAGAAAGCCAGTACTTCTGAAGGCCCTCATTTGAAAAAATCATATTTTATAGAAGCCTCTCTCCACTCCTCAGGGGGAATGTCAAAAGCCTTGCATATCTCAGGCACATCTTTGCCCTCCTTCAGGAGCTTTCTTATTTTCTTGACAGTTTTTTTGTCAAGCTCTTTCAAAGAATTATCACCCCTACTGAAGAAACACCAGGTAAGAGATAAACATTCACAATCTTCTCAGGCTGAATTTTTTCCAGAGTCGGCTCTTTTCAAAATTATAACGAAGCAATACCGGGTATAATTTTGCAAGTCTATCCTGAAGAGAGGGATAGAATTAAATTGTGAACTTTTATCAAGATAATTGGAATGTGTTCATTATGATTCCGGGAAGAATGAACTCAAGAGAGGTCAAGAGGATGATGGCCCAGATGGGCATAAAATCCACTGAGATGAATGATGTAAAAACCGTGATCCTGAAAGGAACTGATAAGGATTATGTGATATCGGACGCACAGGTAACAATGATTGAGGCCCAGGGAACGAAAACCTTCCAGGTCATGGGGACAATGAAGGAGACCAAGAAGGCAGTTTCAGAGGAAATTCCCCCATTCAGCGAAGAGGATATAAAACTGGTTATGGATCAGGCTTCAGTTTCAAAGGAAAAGGCCATTTCTGCACTGAAGAAGGCTGCCGGGGAACCGGCCAGAGCAATAATGGATTTAATTGAGAATGCTGGATCTTAAAGGGATACTGGAGAAAGCAAGACCATCAAAGGATGAATCCAGTGTTCTTTCAAGTACATCAGAGGAGATTCTGAGCAGGATAAAGTCATACTGCTCTTCAAATAGCATTTCTGCCGAACCCATGGTTGTTGGATCACTTTCAAAGGGAACAAATCTTTCAGGCTCAGATATCGATATCTTTGTGGTATTCTCAAAGGATTATAGCAGGCAGGATCTGGAAAGGCTGGGTCTGAAGATTGGTCACGAGTGCCTTCCAGGCTCGAAGGAAAAATATGCGGAGCACCCTTACGTAAGTGGATACGCTAACGGAATCAAGATAGATATAGTCCCATGTTTCAAGCATTCTGCTGACGAGCGATTGATAAGTTCAGTGGACAGGACACCGCTTCACACAGAGTTCATAAGAAATAACCTGACAGATGAGCAGAAGGATGAGGTGAGGCTGCTGAAGCTTTTTCTGAAGAGTGCCGGAATATATGGTTCGGAGGTTAGAGTTCAGGGGTTTTCTGGATATGTTTGTGAGTTGCTTGTTTACCATCTCGGTTCTTTCACCGGAGCTGTGGAGTGGCTTTCCACTATAAAGGGGAAAGCTACTCTTGGCGACGTCTCTGCTATCGATTCCTCATCCCCTCTTGTCATTGTGGATCCTACAGACATGAATAGGAACGCAGCAGCAGCCATATCTGAGAATTCCTATTACACCGCAATAGTCACTTCCAGGTGTTACCTGGATTCCCCTGACGAAAGTTATTTCATTTTACCAGAAAGTCAAGGAAAATCAGCATATCGAGAGAGGGGAACTGAAATGTTCCTCATAACAGTAAAAAAGCCGGATATGGTTGACGACATAATCTATTCACAGGCTCTGCGGTTAGAAAAAATGGTCTGCAATGTTTCCTCTGATTCAGGTTTCAAAGTGTTTGGAACACACATGATTGTAAATGGGAATATAGAAATCCTCATCGAGGTCGATGCGCAATATCTCCCGGCATTCAAGACACATATGGGTCCGCCCGTAATATCAGAAAACGCTCTGGATTTTCTGAAGAAATGGGAAAAGGATCCGAGAACTCTCAGGGGACCATACATTTCAGGAGACAGGCTTTATGTTGAGGTTGCAAATGAGAATCGTCATTTCCCGGAAGTTCTTATTTCAGGCCTTTCAAGAAAAAATATAGGCAAGCACCTCAATCCTTTGAAGGATTCAATAAAAATATCAAGAATAAATCATGGTGATGAACTGGAGATCCTTTCACTGTATTATGGCAGGAGAGTATGCAGATCACATGCCTCCTGAAAATATCTCAAGGACCTGAACATCATCATCGGGACTTATAATCTCATCCGATGTAAGGGGTTGACCTCCTCTTATGCATATGTATCTCTCATCGCTCAGCCCGTTGGCTTTCATTATCGACCCCACTGTCTCTGGGTTTTGCAATTCAATCGTAACTGTATCCCTGCCCAGCACTCTTATCATTTAAACTCCCACAGCCCCGGGCAGATTCGAACTGCCGTC
>DARE01000017.1:2574-2758 GCA_002503205.1 Thermoplasmatales archaeon UBA447
ATGCTTGGCCACTACACCACGGGGCTTTTCATCCAAAAATTTTCAGTCATTATTTAATTTATGCCTAACTTCTCAGCTAAAATTTTATGTGAAGTATCAATGAAGTGTTGTTGAATATCGAAGTTAAGAATAAACTGATGCAGGCGGGAAAGATTGGCAGGGATGCCCTGGAATACGGGAAATC
>DARE01000017.1:2846-6713 GCA_002503205.1 Thermoplasmatales archaeon UBA447
TCTTTCCCTGTGAATTTAAGCATAAATAATGAGGCAGCACATTATACTCCATACCCGGGAGACAAAAAGAAGCTGTCAACTGGTGATTTGTTAAAAATTGATGTAGGTGCTCAGATAGACGGTTATCTATCTGACAATGCAGCAACTGTTGAAGTGGGCAATACTGGCAAATATTCTGACCTCATTGACTCCACCAGAGAGGCTCTTAATCAGGCCATAAGAAAACTTCGTCCTGGTATTGCGATCCGTGAGATTGGAAAGCAGATAGGCAGCGTTATAGAGTCCCATGGTTTCCATCCCGTTAAGAACCTGGGAGGGCATGGCATTAACAGATATGATCTGCACTCAGAGGTTTTCATTCCAAATTTTGACGATGGTAACGGAAAACAGCTAAAGCCAGAAATAACAATAGCAATAGAACCATTTGCATCCACAGGCCCCGGTATGATCCACAACGGTGCTGGGGGTAACATATACATACTGGACAGCCCAAAGGTAAGAGAGGACGAGATCATATACAAAAATTTCAACACGGTTCCCTTCGCGGAGAGATGGCTGGCCAGAATAATGGATAATCATCAGAGATACCTTAAGGACATGATGCGAAGTCGGGAGGTAAGCCAGTTTCCAGTCCTGAAGGAGCACAGAGGCTCAATGATCGCTCAGTCAGAGCACACAATAATCATAGGCTCAGACGAAATTATCGTCACCACAGCCTGAGCCTGCTTTTTATCATGGATTTCACTGACTCCAGCGTATCCTCCAGGCTTTTGCTTGCGTCAATCATGCCTTCCCTGCATTCAGGCAGAGTAAGATAGGTGTTTCTTACATCCCTGAGGAATTCAAGTTCTTCAAATCCGGAAGCAGAGTCCATTCTCCTGGATATCCTGCTCATTGCTGTTTCAGGATCTATATCAAGATATATGCACATCTCCGGTTTCAGATGAATTACTCTGCTGACTTCCCTCATCCATTCAATGCCATCCTCATCAGATTCAAATTTTTTGCAAATTATTGATCCCTGATAGGCAAGAGAGGAATACAGGAAACGGTCACATACAACAGTTTTTCCTTCACTGACCCATTTGCCGATGACTTCTGAGTGTGTGATCCTGTCTGCAGTGAATTCGAAGAAAAGCCTCATGGACGAAATGTAATCCCTTTTTCCCTCAAGCTCGGCATCGCGATGAAAGTTTTCTGTAGGCTCCTTTGTCAGAATTGCGTCTATATTCTTTTCAACCAGAAACTGAGAAAGCCTTCTGGCTATGGAGGTTTTTCCTGACCCGTCTAGGCCTTCAAGGACGATAAAATGACCCGAATTCAATGTTGCTTACCTCTTCAGCATGTTCAGGTTAACAATAAATCTTACAGGAACGATATCGATTCCGCAATTTAGGGGAATGGACTGAGAATCTCTTTATCTTCATGAATTATTACCGGCAAACAGGAAATGTATGGGGAAGTTTTCGGTAAGGAGAGGTTTAGGGCCTCTTGTAAACACATATGTGAGAGTTGTTTCTATCACACAACTCATCAGAACTCTTGGTAGATCGGTAGTCTGGATTTTCGTCCCCATATATCTCAGTGAGGTAAGGGGAGTCCCATTCTTTGATGTTGGCCTTATATTTTTTGCAACTGCCATGCTCTCACTTCCATTTTCACTTTACGGAGGTAACCTGATAGACAAAGTTGGAAGGAGATTTGCAGCAATAATAACTCCGCCAATGATGGCAGTAATCCTCCTGATAGAGGGTATTGTTGTTGCAAGAAACCTGAGCATAATTATCCTAATTGCGACATTCCTCCTTTTCGAGCCCATAGCCAGTATTCAGGGCATAGTGGATAATGTAATCATAACTGAGGAAACTCCTGAGAGTCAGAGGAATGACGCCTTCAGCATCATAAGGATTGCTGCAAATATCGGTTTCTCCTTTGGTCCCGCCATTGGAGGATTCCTCTCGTACATAAATTTCTCCCTTGTTTTCTTCATTCCTATGTTCATAACAATTATTGAATGGTTCATCTTTGTAAAATACATAAGAAACAGGAAACAATTCACTGTTTCTCAGGAGCGCCGCCTTACAGAATTTCCAACAGGTGACAGACTCTTCCTCATCATATCCCTTATAATCGCAAGCTCGTTCTTTGTAGCAGGGCAGTGGGGCACAACGCTGACCCTCTTCTGGTCATCAGTGGACCATATCACGAACCGGGAAATTGGCCTGCTTTACACAGTCAATGGGATAATAGTTGTCCTGTTTCAGGTTCCTATCAACTGGCTTTTTGTTAAGGTCAGGGATCATATCAGGATAGCGGCAGGCGTAATGATCTATTCCATCTCATTCTTCCTTCTTATCTTCTCAAACAATTTCCTCTTCCTGGTATCCGATGTAATTCTCATAACCATGGCAGAGAATATCATATCTCCTGTTATTTACACAGTAATAGGAAAAATGGCTCCGGAAGGCAAGAAGGGCCAGTATTTCGGGGCCTTCCAGCTTATTGTAAGTTTCATTCAGCCGATTGCACCTGTTATGGGTACTTTCCTTCTGGGCCGTTTTCAGGGAGAAGACCTGTTCATGTGGACACCAATACTGGTAATTGGGATAGTCGTCACAATACTCACCCTGAAATTCGGAGCAGTCAAGCCTGTTAAGGCTGTGGCTGAAGAGACTCCTCTTTAATCTATAGAAGAGGATATTTTCCTGTCAGAGATTCAAGCACTGATTCCTCGGCAGGCCCAATTCCAGCGCAGGTAAGGGTACCAGGAAAAACCTGGGTGAAGCCCGCATCGTTTATTGGTTCAGTGATTATTCCCTGAGATCTGGCTAAACCTATAAGCTGACGCAGCTGCTCTTCCCCGTCAACCTTTATGACAATTTTTTTCTGTCCCTCGCTGATCCACTCTTTAAAGAGTTTTTTCTCCGTTTTCTGGGCAGTGAGGGCACAAGAAACGGAAGCATGGGCGACCTGTGCTGCGATCTTTCCCTTACCCATGTCCAGATCCCGCCTGACAGCAATGACAAGTTTGACAGGCCCTACCATGGGACATCCTTCCTCTTCATCATGTAACCGATTATATTCACAGCCCTGTGCAGTGGAGGCGTGATTATAAGTATCGTAAGTATGCCAATTACATTTCCGTAATAGTTCATGAAAAATTGTCTGGCAAATAGGAACAGAAACAGGAATGAGACCAGCGCGAATGGCCACATGTCCAGCAGTGATCCTTTTCCACCTCTGGGGATGTTAATCCTTCTCTTTATGAACGAACCCAGAACATCACCGGTGAGGGAGCCGAATGACATGGCGAAAAGTGCCACAAGGATTCCTCCAATTGATGAACCATAAACTGGGTATGGGAGGACATCTGCAAGGTGGAAAATGGCAAAAAGGACAAGACCGGAGGCAACTCCTATGAGCGATCCTCCAAAATAGCCGCTCCATGTTTTACCATCTCCAAGTATTCTCTTTCCGTCTGGGAAATTCTTCCTGAAATCCATTGGGTAGTGCCCTCCAGTAACCACAGCGGAAGGGTTTGCGATGAATGCGGGGATAAACAGAATAAATGCGGACACTATGAGAAGTGGGTAATCAAGCATATTCTTCAACTGCCTTCAGTATATCTGCCTTCGTAATTATCCCTTTCACCTCTCCACCATCTACTATCAGGACACAGCTTGAAAACTTCAGAATCGGATAGACCATAGAAATAGGGGAATTTCGGTCAAGCTGAGGTGGAGTTGCCCCCATAACCTTCCTGACAATCATTGTTTTCAGGCTTTCAATAGTGGAACCCTTTAGAAGCATATCATTTATGTCTGATTCAGAGACCGAACCTATTAGCTTGCCATCCATGGTAAGGAC
>DARE01000017.1:6843-32133 GCA_002503205.1 Thermoplasmatales archaeon UBA447
TTAAGGTACTCAAATATTTTTCTCACCTTTTCGTAGGTCGGGTTGAGGTCTCCCTTCTCAAGTCTTGCGATATAGGACTGGCTAACACCACTCACATGAGCAAGGTCTTTCTGGCTTATTCCCAGTGTTTTTCGCATCTTTTTGAGTTCCTCTATTGAAGGGAGCATACTAAAGTTATTACTACGATTTATATAACATATTTCAGGTTATTACTGAAGATTCTATTTCCATTAGACATTCCAGTATGTAAATTTCTCCAACCATTTCCAGCTTGCGTCAATGTCAGAACTTCATCTGTTTACTTATTGTTTTGTCCAAATATCAACTATTTATACAATGCTAGAATTATGGAAAATTGCTTCGTGAAAATAGCTTTCTGATAGAGAATCGAAGGTTTATGGCCCCTGTGTTATCTATTCTGATTGCGGTTCTCATAGTTTATATATCATTTTACATAAGTGAGATAATTGTCTTCATAATACCTGTGGAGACTTTCTTCGTGTTTCACTATCTCCGGGTTTACAAGTTAACAACAAGGTTGCTTGCGGGAGTGGTCATATTTATCGTAGCAGGAATGGCATTTTCAGCCTTCTATGCTAATGACGCATATCATTCTCAGCCCACTTATAGCGAAACAGTAACACCCTACAATTTAACTTACGTCTCAAATGTAACCCCATTTTCACATTCAGGCCCAGGCCAGACTTATCTGTTTACAGTTAGGGTATATGACGGGAACTCTTCATATGCTCCAAATTACAACACTTCAGTGGTTAACGTGCTAGGGCCTAATAATTACGTGAAAACTATTGACTACAGTGAAATGAATGAGACAACTTATGCAAATCATTCTGCAAAGTTCACATTTACACTGTCAAATCTTAAGGCAGGGGTATATGATTACAACTATTCCGTGGTCTTAAATGGCACAAGAGTTAACATGTTCAGTGGAAACTATTTCAGTGGGCCGATTAATACTGGAGTCCCGGAGCTTTTTGTTGATGTAATTCCAACATATACAATTTCTTACCTTGTCTATTTTGAGCTCATATTCGCAGTTGGAGTATTCATTGGCAGGAGCATTGGCAACTCAAGGAGAAGGCTTGAGCCGCCAAAGAATCAAAATCCACCCCAGGAACAGAAATGATCAGTCATTCCAGATCGATTTTAGCTGATTCCGAAAAGCCTCCCCGTCGAAATCTTCAGAATTAAAATTTTTTATAATCCCGGATATCCTTTCACCAAGAGTCAGTAATCTCTGGGAATCCCTGTTATTAGGAATTTCCCTCTTAAGTAGTATTAAAGAGAGAATACGGGCAATATCCGTTCCATCGGAATCAGGACCAATATTTTTCTCCCCCTTTAGTATGGAAAAAAGAAGTGAGGTGCTCTCCTTAAGGGCAGGCTCATCATCAAGGTATTTCAGCATTCCTGAAATTTCCGTGCTCAAATTTACCTGTTTTCCATAAATTTTCCTGATCATCATGGAAAGGAGAGAGAACTGAAACATGTCCATGCCATCCGGAATCTCCGGAACAGTAAAATCAGAATCATGAAATGATTCCTCCACGCCATCGAGGAAATTCATAAACTTCCCAAGTGCTGAAAAATATCCTGAATATAATTTATCATTCAGTCGTGAAGCCTCCCTTATCTCCTCCATTGCAGAGGAAAATGAAAGGTCCCTTATGTTATGCCAGAAAAGCAGTGACTTGTTTCTTAAAAGGAGAATAGAATTATTGATAATTTTTGAGGTAAGAATGCTCTTTGTCGCGTTGTCGGCAACCTCCTCTCTTCTGCCCAGGATATCGAAAATTCTTGCCTTAGAATGGTAAGCAGATGCCCTCAGGGTTGTATCCCCTGTGAGGTATGTATTGTCAATCAGCTGATCAAGGATACTTATGGCCTCATTGTATCTCCCTTTGCTGGAATATAGAACAGAAAGATTGTTCAAATTTCTGGAAAGCTGAAGCCAGATTCCAAGCCTCCGGTTTATGGAGGCTGATTCATTGTAACATTCTTCTGATCCATGATTATCACCTTTGATCAGAAGGATGTTGCCCTTAAGTGTTAGGGCCCTGGCCTTCAGTTCATCATCAGAGCTTTTAACTGCTATATCGATGGCCTCTTTCAGCCTGTTTTCTGCATTTTCATAATCTTCAAGGTTAAAGCTTGCCTCTGCAATCAGAAGCTTGAGGAAGCCAGAAGCCGCATCCTCCAGTGGCAGTTTTGAGGAAAATGTTTCCAGTATGTCAACGGACTTACTGTAATTTCCAAGAGTCTGGTAAATGGATGCGAGTGTCAGCGTAACTCCAGCGGGGTCTATATCATATCCCGGGCATATTTCGTAGCACTTCCTTGCCTTTTCAAGGTCATCAGAGTTGTATATGGCGTTACACCTTATCAGGGAAAGTATGTTCTTTGCCTCAGCATCCTCTATGTGCTCCTGGACTCTTTGCACAAAATTCAGGATCGACTGAGTGTTTGTAAATTTCCTCACAAAGGTTCTCCACTCATTTTTCACAAGGGTTGATATGCCTTCAAAATCCCCTGATTGCTCCAGGACCTGGATTCTGTTTTCAACAGGAAGAAGATGGAAACTCCCGGATTTAGAGGACAGCTTGAGTGCTTCCTGCAATATCTCATTCGGAATTGCACCCTTGAAATATGGATTTATGAATTTGCTGGTCATTCCAAACTTTGAATATAACCTGACGACAAGTCCCATTTTTACCAGCTCATTGCATATTTCAACAGCATCGCTGACACTCAGGGAAAGCAGGTCACCAATGGTTTCGGGGTCAAGGGTAATCTGCATGAAGGATAGAAGGGCAACTGACAGTTTTCCGGTCCTGCCAAGCGAGTCGATTATTCCGCCAAGAAACTGGCTTATCTCTGTGGGAACCAAAAGGAAACGGTAAATCCTGTAGTCTATATCACCGTTATCCATTATGACGCCTCGGAACCTGTAATATCTTATTATGTAGTCAAGAATAGCAAAATTTGCATCTGAAAGCCTGTAAATGTCGTTTAGGAAATCCTCGGGGAATCTGTAGTTTGAGAGCACAAATCTGAAATCTTCAGGTTGCGGCTTTGAGAGGTTGAAAACTTTGGCCAGCCCCTCTCCTGTTACAACATCAAGGAAGTTTTCAAAGTCCCCGTTTCTGGACTCCGAATCTGTTGCCCCAGAACAAACAATGGAAATTCCGTATTCACTGGAACTCTTCATGAAGTATGTGAGGAGGAACCTTGTAGGGTCTGAAAGGAGATTTATGTTGCTGAAGAAGAGGAAAACTCTCCTGTCTCCCCTGAAGTGAGACTTCATCAAAGAAAGAATCTCATTGAGCTCCCTCACTTTGCTCGTTTTTGTTATCGAATCAAGAATCTGGTTAAAGGGCTCGTATTTCTCAATCTCCTGGGCAGACTCAGTGAGGCCCTCATAGACTTCCGAACCCCAGTTCCTCAGGTTTCCAGCCAGTATTTTGAGAAGTTCTTTCTGCCCCCACCCCTGTCTTCCCAAAAGCATTACATTTCCCGCATATTCATCTGAAAGCAGAAGTGCCTCTATGCTATCAGAGAGAATTTTTAGTTTAGGGTCGCCCTTCATTCAAAGGGTGCTAGCCATAAAGGCATAAAAATTATTTCACTGATAACTTTTCACACCCTAAAATTGTCCCAGAGAGGGCATTTTCTTCATTTGAGGGCAATTTGTTTCGTTACCATTCCCGATCCTTCAATCAAAACATTTATCTTATCCTAAAATATATTTTGAATGATAAACAATGGCGAGCTATCACTTCAAATGTAAGGATATTGGAATGAGCTGCGACTATCACGTCTCAGCCAAGAAACCGGATGAACTTATTCCTCAGATTGCACAACATGCCAAGGACGCCCACTCAATAGATGAGGTAAGTGACGACCTCAAGCAGAAGATCAACGGAGCAATTAAGAAGAAAATATTCTAATCCAATTTTTTAAGACCTGTTGGATATTAATTTTCCAAATATCTATATATATTTTCATCATTCTATATTGTGGCATCCTACGTTAGGAAGATTCAGGTAACCGGTGGCTCAACCTATATAGTCTCTCTGCCTTCAAAATGGGTAAAACTTGCAGGGATAGGGAAGGGGGACAACATAAAGATTGAGGAAAGCGATACAGAACTGGTAATAAGCAGGGGTGACCAGAAACCGAAGGAGGTTGTTAAATCTCTTACCCTGAAAGGCGCCACAGACCGGGAAATTCTTTTGAGGGCACTCACTTCAATTTACATATCGAATTTTGACACGCTTACAATAAAGAGCCAGAGCTACATTAACCAGCAGACGAGAGATACGATAAAGCATTTCACCAGGCTTGTGATGGGAATTGAGATTTTTGAGGAATCTTCAAAATCTGTTGTGTTACAGAACGTACTGGACTTCAATTCTTTTCCAGTCCCAACAGCAGTAAGGAGAATGGCCCTGAATGTAAAGGCAATGCTTGAAGATACCAGAAATGGGATTTCAAGCGATGACATCTCACTTCTGGACAGTGTTATAAGCAGAGATGACGAGGTGGACAGGTATCAGCTGTATGTTTACAGGGAGGCCAGGAGCGGGGAAGAGGCAGAAAATGACACAATATATTACCTGATTTTCTCTAGAATTCTGGAAAGAATAGCAGACCATTCAGTGAATATCTGCAAGATATGGAATACAAGCCAGGATAAGGAAGTCAAGGCCAGGGATGAAATTGTTTCATTCCTGGATCTGTCGCTTAACATGTACAATAGCGCAGTGGATGGGTTCTACTCATCCAGATTTGAAAGATTGAATGAAATCATATCCGGCAAAGGCATCATAAACAGGGCGAAGGAGAACATAGTAAAGGGTTCAGGTATTGAGAACCCATCATTCATTGCACTGAGCTGTGCTGAAGAATGTTCCAGAATCGGACTGTATGCAACAGACATTGCGGAACTGGCAATGGACCTTATTCTTAACAAGAACCCTGACAATTCAATTTAGCGCCTTTATAGATCTCCATCCTCAAATGAAGGTTTTTCAGGGTCACCGGAAACATAAACAGATGGGTGTTGGAGATCATGATTCATTATCATGAGGGACCTTTTCCTGATGGCTCTTCTCAGAAGCAATTTCTTTATCTTAAGTGTCTGGAATGGATGGCTGTCAATTCCAGTCACGAAGTTAGGTCTAAGGTGGAATGATGTTGGAAACAGGTCACCAGGGTAAATTATTTCTCTGTCCCCTGAAGCGATTACAATTGCCTCATGCCCCGGGGTATGGCCGCCTGTCCTAAGGACACTCAGCCACCCATTTATTCTCCTGCTTCCATCGAGCTTTGTCTTAAGAAGGCCTCTGGCATATGTTCCCTGATGAATATAGTTTCCTCTTGTTATCTCATTTGTGTGTAAATATCCGTTAAATTCATCTCTCTGTGCCACAATTGCCGCATTCCTGAAAATCGGCCTTCCGTTCTCAAGCTGAAGTGTCCTGCCGGAATGATCAAAGTGGAAATGTGAGTGCACTGCCAGCCTTACATTTTCACAACTTGTGAATTGCTCAACTTCTCTGACGTAATCCTGATTGGGGCTAATTTCGAATATCTTCCGGAATTTTTCGTTATGTATATTTCCAAGGCCTCCGTCAATAATTGCAGATAAGTCTCCTTCGGAGGCAACAAGGGTATTCACCCCAAGTTTCACTCTTCCCGCTTCATTAAGATTGAATATTCTGGACCATATTGGTCTTGGGACTACACCAAAGGCAGCCCCGGGATCAAGGCTGAAGGTTCCGTCCCTGACAATGTTTACCTCTACTTTGCCCAGCATCATTATAACCACTCACTTTCCATATGCCTTGCCCACTTCCCTAATGTAATCCAGTGGATCAACAGATTCTAGATTGGAAATGTCTCCAGTATCCGTATTCATGAATGCTGATCTGACTACCCTTCTTACTATCTTTCCATTCCTGGTTTTCGGAATTTCTGGTACCCATATTACATATCTGGGAAGAAATGGTTTTCCAACCCCATTCTCTATGGCTTTCATTATTTCATCAACAGTCTTCTGGGAATTCTCGCCACTGAAAAAAATTGCCAGGGATTCACCTTTTACAGGATCTGTAATGCCAACTGCGGCTGCCTCATTTACCCCTTCAACAGCGAGCACCTCATTCTCGACCTCTCCGGGGCCAAGCCTTTTTCCGGCAATCTTCAGAACATCATCCGCCCTGCCATTCAAAAAGAAGTAGCCATCCCTGTCCATTAAAGCCCAGTCCCCCTGAATCCAGGTTCCTGGGAACCTCATCCAGTATGTGGATATATACTGTTCCGGTTTTTTCCATATTCCCCGTGTCATTGATGGTGTATGGCCCTTTGCTACCAGATAACCAACCTCATCGAATACCTCATCCCCAATTTCATTGAATACGGAGGCACGCATGCCCAGGCCACGATAAAGGCATCTGGGCATCAAAGGATGTGCTGGAGTGGATGCCAGAAAGCAACCAATAATGTCAGTGCCTCCAGAAATATTGCATATTGGCTTTGCAGAACTGCCAAGGTTCTCAAAGAGCCAGAGCCAGGATTCCTCATCCCATGGCTCACCAGTTGATCCAAATACACGTACTGTATCAAGCGGTTTTCCGTTTGATTTTGACTTCAGTGATCTCACGAAAGTCGGAGAAAGGCCAAGTATTGTAACATTACCTGCTTTCATTGCTCCCCAGAATCTGTCCCATGTGGGGTAATCCAGGGAGCCATTGTAAAGGAATACCGTTGCACCCAGGCAGTTCCCCCCTATGATATACCATGGGCCCATCATCCATCCCAGGTCAGAGATCCAGTATATTGTATCATCACTTTTGCAATCCATGTAGTATTTTACTTCCTTCGCTATGTTCACCAGAGACCCACCATGTGTGTGCACTGTTCCCTTTGGGGTTCCTGTAGTTCCGGATGTATAGAGCATAATTGCAGGCTCCTCGCTGTCAGTCCGGGCTGACTGAGTGTAATTGCCATTATTAAGTAAGTCATCAAACAAAAGCATACCATCTGGCTTGTCCTTTCCACTTACTATCAGCCTTATACCATCTATGCCAGTAAGGTTGTCTATCATATTCACTCTCTTTCCTCTTCTTGTATAGAAGGATGCGGTGAATACGAACCTGATTCCAGCATCATTTATCCGCGTTTTTAACGCTTCGTTTCCATAACCGGAGAACATTGGGACAGCAACCGCACCTATTCTCATTATGGCATAGAGTGCTATAACAGCTTCAGGGATTGATGGCATATAGATCCCAACCCGTTCTCCTCCTGTTATTCCCAGCTTCAGAAGTGAACCTGCAAGTTTTCCAGTCATTGTGTCAAGCTGCTGGTAAGTTAAGGATGAAATCTCCCCGGATTCATCCATAAAACGGATCGCAACATTCGTGCTTTCTTTCCTCTTTTCAACGCAGTTGTAAGTTATGTTTATCGAACCCCCAACAAACCATCTTGTCCATGGGGTTCCCATGCTGGAGTCAAAAAGTGTCTCGTATGGCCTGAAGAATTCTATTCCTGTATCGGCAATAACTGCTGGCCAGAACCACTTTGGATCAGAATCTGCCCGGTCATAAAGCTCTTTTCTATCGGAAATACCGTTCTTAAATGCAAATTTCATAATATTTGTGTTCTGTGGCTTGGGAGGAACGTAGACGAACTTCTGCATATTATAGAAATGCAATTCATTCAATTAAATTATTTCAGAGAGTCTGGGGGAAAGTAAGTGTCCCGTGCAGGATCAATGGTAACTAAATTAAGCACAGTGCATTTAGCCAAATTGCTTGAATGGAAGTATCTATGAAAGGGAGCTTGCAGGCATTCTCTCAGGGAACAGAAAGGTGATAGAAAAATTTTCGAAAAAGATGGATGAAACTTCCAGATTGGTACTTTCATCTATGGTGGAGAATCCATTCTATGTTTCAAGAACAGCCGGGTCATTCGGAGCCGATCTGGTTGCAATGAGGCATGATCTTTCCCTGATCATAGAGGTAAAATCATCCATTGGTGACACACTATCATTCGCAGAAGCATCAGGGCAGAGGCAGGATCAGGCAATCAGGCTTCAGGAGCTTTGCGGTAGGGCCGGTCTTTTTGTAACCTATGCCTACAGGCTTAAGAGCGTAGCAGGAGACCCCTGGATGCTTTTTGCCATAGATTCTCAGCCCCATGGGAGTGCAAGAATAATATTCGAGAGGTTGCCAAAAGTGGGCATAACAAAAAAAGGAAATTTTCAGCTGAAGTGGTCTGAAGGATTTCCTCTCGTCAGGTTTATCAGTTACATCAATCAAAAAATTTAGTGGGAAGCCCTGATTGCTTTCTCAAGGCATTCCATGGACATGTCTATCTCCTCGGAAGTTACATTGAGAGGAGGTATTATCCTTATGGCACTGAGTCCTGTTGACAGTAAGATAAGCCCATTTTCAAGGGATTTCAGTTCCACTCTGTCTCTCATCTTAGCATTGGGTTCTCTGGTTTTTCTGTCCTTTACGAAGTCCAGAGCAAGCATAAGGCCCATGCCTCTGACATCTCCTATGGACTCTTCCTTTTCGGCCAGCTCGTTAAGTCTTCTCTTGAAATAATCTCCCTGTTTTGAAGCATTCTCAAGAAGATTCTCCTCCCTGATTGTGTTTACGGTAGCAACACAGGCAGCACTGGCTAAAGCATTTCCACCAAAGGTATTTGAGTGCAGGCTTGGCTCTGAAAAGTCAAGGCGTGAATTGACAATAACACCACCCATGGGTATTCCGGATGCGATGGCCTTTGCCACACTTATCACCTCTGGTTCCACACCAAAGTGCTCGGAAGCAAAGAATTTTCCAGTTCTTCCAAAACCTGTCTGAACTTCATCCATTACCACCAGGACATCATTCTCGTCAGCCAGTTTTCTAAGTTTTTTGTGGAAGTTTTTCGGAGGCACTATGTAGCCGCCTTCTCCCTGTATTGGCTCGACGACAAAGGCTGCAAGGTTGTCAACAGGCACATAGGTTTTGAGCATATACCTGTCAATGAAATCTATGACTCTGTTTTCCAGCTCTTCAGGCTCCTCGTATCCGTCAATGCCAAATGGATTTCTGTAAGGATTGGGATAAGGTGCATGCTCCACTCCAGGCATTGTGGGGAAGAATCCCTTCCTCTGGATTGGCTTGGATGCAGTCAGTGAAAGAGAACCCTGTGATCTTCCATGGAAGCCTCCGATAAAGGAGATGAACTGCTGTTTCTTGGTGAATGCCTTGGAAATTTTTATTGCAGCCTCATTCGCTTCTGTTCCGCTGTTAGCGAAGAATACCTTCTTTGAGAATTTGCCTGGAGTTACTTCAGTAAGTGCCCTAGCTGCCTTTACCTGCTCTTCATAGTAGAAATCTGTTCCAGCAAAATGCCAGAGTTTGTCAAGCTGATCCTCAACAGCCCTCTTAACTTTCGGGTGGATATGGCCAAGGTTATTTACGCTTATGCCTGTGGAGAAATCAAGGTAAATGTTTCCATCCACATCTTCAAGGAATGAACCATAGCCACGCTTTGCCACAATAGGCAGGGATTTTGTTGAAGTGACCAAATACTTCTCATCCATTTCAATAATTTTTTTTGCCTCCGGCCCGGGAGGAGTAACGTTGATTTTCACCCTTCTTTCTTCATTTTTCTGGTTTTTCAGCATAATTATCAGAATATTATATGGTCCACTAATATATATCTTATTGAATCAAATCGAACATGAATTTCGAATTACGTACTTTACAATCCAACTTTTGATTCAGATGGTTCTATCAGCGATTGGCATAATCAATTGATTGAGTTGCAATTGATACAATTGAAGAGAGATAGAACAAATTTTAAAGGATAAGGGAGTTAAGGAATAGATGGCCGGGGAAAAGAAAAAAGCTGGGAATAGCCGATTGAAAGCATTTTTGATAGTTGTCATCGGCATCATCGTGATCATTTCTTTCCAGTATTACATTCTCCCTTTCGTTGAAAGCATTTTCCCCATACTAAAAGGTTACGACAGATATCTGAAGGATGCCCTGGCAGCCATTGTAATATTCTCAATAGCAGTTGGAATTTTAAGTATAGTTAAGAGGACCATAGAGAAGACATCCCAGAAGGCAAATGGCAGAAATTACAGAGGCCTATACACAGTTATTCGTGCCATTGTATACGGCGGCGCAATTGCAGCATTTCTCGCATACATAGGAGTTAGCCTTACAGGCGCACTTATTGGGGGTACTGTGGGTGGCCTTATCCTCTCATTTGCCCTTCAGAATACCGTTTCCAACCTTCTAAGCGGGCTCCTTCTTGCAACCGCAGGAGTTATCAAACCAAAGGAAAATGTTTCAATATTCTCCTGGCTATTTGATAATCCAGTACTTGGGGAGGTCATAGATGTCAAGCTGCTCACTGTGCAGATTCTGACAATAGACGGAAACGTTACCGAACTTCCCAACACGGGTCTTCTGGGGCAGACTCAGTTTACCAACCTTAATGTAGGCAAGTTGATACGAGTAGCCGTCACAATTGCACTCCCAGTGGACGCTCAGATCAGTGGGATAATGTCCATAGCGGAGAGGAAGATGAACAAACAGCTGGAAACTCTTGGAGTAATTGGTATGGAAATGTATTTTTACACCAAGAATTTTAATTCAAACACTGTGAAGGTTATATTCAATTTTGATAATATCCGTAATTACAACAGAATAGTCAGCGCCTTAAATGTTGCTTTTGAAGAAGGCTACTGGGAAATGAAGAACAGAGCTCCCCAGGGCAACAACATAATACTGGGCTTTCCTGTTGATATTCCTGTAAAGAGCATTCAGGAGAGGGGTGACACGAACCTTGAGGCCAGAAAGAGCGAGATCGGGCTAGAGAGTTTCCATTCGTACTTTTTCATAAAGAGTTCCGCCATGAATAGCATAAAAGTTACCTTCTCTCTTTCGGAATCGGCCTTATATGATCAGGTTGCAAATGCTATCAACTACGCATATGAGGAAGCATACCTTTCACTGAAGAGTGAGGCAGCAAAATAAAAAAAGATCAAAATAAAATATTATTATTGCGAGCCTGCAGGTTCTTTTAAGTATACCCTATTTTATCAGAATCTGAACACAAGATAGAAAATTAACTATACGTGAAGCAAAAAGGATGACATAGCAGTCAATGGATATGTTTTAAATCCAATTAAGATGAGGGGTAGAATGGATGAAGACTCACTTATCCAGAAGTGCATCAAATATTACAGGGACGAGCTAACAGATGAACTCTTTTACATTCGCCTCTCTGAAAGAATTAGAGATAACTGGCTTGCTGAGAACCTGACAAAGCTATCAAAAATTGAGAAAAAACATTCAAATTTCTGGAAAAGCCTGCTTGAAAACAAGGGAATTAAAACAGATTCCATAAAGCCCAGAAGAATGAAAGTTGGTTTTTTGGTGTTCATCAGCAGAGTTATTGGAACTCCGCTTACTGTTAAGCTTCTGGAAAACGGAGAGGTTGAATCTGTAGCATCTTACAGGGAATTCTCAGACTCCTATTCTAACAGGCCTGAGATTGGAAATATAATAGAGGGAATTATAAAAGATGAGGTAGAGCATGAGAGTGTTTTCAGCTCTGCAATAGATAAGAGCAGAAATAAAATAGAAAGAAACAGGTCGATCATCTACGGAGTCAGTGACGGACTTGTCGAGGTCCTTGCAACTCTTGCCGGTCTCTCTGCCATAATTTCAGAACACGGTATTGTGGCTCTTGGGGGGACAGTTGTAGCAGTCAGTGGCATGGTAAGCATGAGTGTGGGGGCATACCTTTCAAAGAACTCGGAATCACAGCTTAGAATATCAGAGGAAAGAAAGAGGGCAATACTTCTGAACAAGGAGACCGCAGAGGGAAAGATACAGAAATACAAAAATGAGTCACTGTCAACCGGTCTGAATACTGGGGCCTTTTATATTCTAGGAGCGGCAATACCCATCCTGCCATTCATATTTCTATCAAATATTCCTGCCCTTATAACCTCTATAGTGCTTGTTGCATTCACTCAGGCAATATCAAACGGTGTAGTGGCATTATCTGTTGGCCAGCCCGTAATGAGGGAATCGATAAAGTCAGCATCCCTTGCACTTCTAGCAACTCTAGCTTCTTTCCTCGTGGGTCAAGCATTCCATATATTCCTTCATATAAGTGTGCTTTGAGGAAGTAAAATGTTTAGAAAAGATGGCTTTGTCGTTTGGCACTACCCATGGGACCGAAATCTATCTCCCTCATGCCAAGTTTGTTTCGAAGGAGATTCAAAGTTCCAGGCCCAAAACCCTGATAGTGATTGTTGGCAAAGACAAATGTATGTTCATTTTCCCGTGTCATCTCTTTGAGTTTTAAACTCCACCATTCCAGTTCTGAATTTCTATTTACACGCACACTTCCAAACTTATCTTCACTTATGCTTCTATCCCCGACAAGCCTCAGATATATGGTTTCAGCTGTTTTGACAGAATGTTTCTTTGCGTATGGAATATCAGACCAGGCCAATATTATGTGATTTTTTTCAAGAAGCGAGTAAACCTGTGGGTTGAACCAAGACTCATGGCGGAATTCCATGGCAAAATTGTAATTCTCCGGCAAAATTTCGACAAAATCTTTGAGGAGATTTATATCCCTGAAACTTAAAGAAGGTGGAAGCTGAATAAGTGTTATTCCAAGTTTTTTCCCAAAAATACGGATTCTGTTCATGAATGAATCCACTTCATTCTGGGTGCCGATAAGCTTAAGGTCATGCGTAATTTTTCTGAACATTTTCGGGCAGAACTTAAAATTGTCCGGGGTCTGGCTCGTCCATTTCCGTATTGTTTTCTCTTCAGGTGAATAATAAAATGTCGAATCAATTTCCACGGTGTCGAATAGTGAGGAATAATATTCAAGATATCTGCTTGGTCTCGTTATCTCAGGGTAAAATGAACCGACCCACTGTTCAAAGCTCCATCCTGAAGTTCCTGTATGGATGTTCAATCGATCATCTCCATCAAGCTGTGTTTTAACTCAATTAAATGGATATCCTGTTAATTCCCATATTGAAAGCCTGTAACCTAGGGTCATGTCAATCAGTGTTATTCAAAACTCTATTGCGATACCTGATTGAGGCAAATAAACTAAAGGTGAATAGAGCTTCCATAAACACCTGGGCAACAAGGAAGGCAGTATTAGAAGACATCAGTGCAACATAAAGCGGGTAAATCCCGGCTAACATACCAAGGAGTGAAGCAAGAGTCCATATTCCATTGACATGAAATCTGTTCATATTGCATTAATATCAAAGCATATATAAGTTATTTTGAGTAAACATTCTGATTTCTGGCGAAATTTTTGAGCACAGAAAAAAGGTTCATATGCACTGATACCTACATAAGCCTAATGATGCAGAATTTTTCCATCCATGTGAGAGACATCTCCAAAAGATTCGGAAAAACATTTGCACTTTCCTCAATTTCAGCTGACTTTGAACCAGGCCAGATCACCGCTCTTCTTGGTCCAAATGGATCAGGCAAGACCACTTTTCTCAGGATTCTTTCTGGGCTGCTAGACGGCTACACCGGCGAGATTAGTGTTTCCGGGTACAGCAGTTCTAATTACAGCTCCATCATCAAAAAGATCTCAGGGTATGTACCGGACACACCTGCTTTATACGATTCCCTGACCCCAATGGAGATGTTCCAGTATATAGGGTCCATCAGGGGTGTGGAAGAGAAAGATTTCCGGGAAAGGATAGAGAAACTCTGCACATCTCTTGATCTTGATCCATATCTTGAAAGATTCACGGGTGACCTCTCATTTGGCATACGACAGAAAATATCCATAGTAAGTGCACTGATCCATGATCCAGGAATACTGATAATGGATGAGAGTTTCAATGGCCTGGATCCAAAATCCATAGGAGCTGTAAGGGATCTGCTCGTTGAGATGGAGAAGAACAACAGGACCGTGATCCTTGCGACCCATTCTCTTGAAATTGTTGAAAATCTATGCACGAACATGATTGTTTTAAAAGAAGGAAAGGTGGCCGGCCAATCCAGGATTTATGAAAGAAACCGTAATTTAGAGGAAACTGCTCTTCTAAGGAAAAAATACATGGGAATGACAACAGGATAAATCTATACAGGGGAATCTGGGAGTAATAGATGAAGGGGAAATTTGCGCTGGCAAGGGAACTGTTCATGGAACAGCGATATTACAGCCACAGGTCTCAGAACAATAATGAAGGTATCTCCAAAGACGAGGTTCATGCCCTCAGGAATAAGTTCAGTCTGTCTCTTCTCACCAACTATTTCATTTACGCTTTCTTCTTCCTTATGCTTTCATTGATCCTGATTATAGACAACTCTGCCAGGATAAAATACGAATTCTACATTATTCTGATTCCACTATATTTATACGTACTAGCTTTCAGCAGTTACACAACACTATCTTTTCTGGAATACATCAAAAATTCAAATTCGGTTAGGCTGCTAGGGATATTGCCAGTGAGGAACCAAAATCTACTCTTATTCCTTTCATGGTTTACGTATTCAGGAAGCCTTGGCATCTTCTTGCTGGTCCCAGCAACATTCATCTATGTTTCTCAGGGCGGGAATGCACTGGAAGTGCCTTTTCAGTTCGTAAACGCTGTCACTTCCATTATGCTTGGCTATTCTTTGGGTTCCGTCATATCTAACATAAGGCTCTCTTCAGGTTCAGTTAAGGGCAGGGCGTTGAGAAATGTTTCCAGGAATGCAGCAATTGCAATATTGTTTCTACTGTTCTATGCCGGGATATCACTTCTTCCAAACTCTGGCATTTTATTTTCAAATTTTTACAGAAATCCCCTCTTTATCTATATCCCGTTCATTAATTTCTCATATGCCTTCCAGATCAACATAAATTCCGCTGTCCAGATGCTGCAAATTATCCAGTATTTGTTATATGTGGTTGTAGCGTATCTTGTACTGAAATTCGCTTCTATGAAAGGATTCAGGAGAATCATCGAAGGCAGTTCAACCAAAAGGAATTCGGGGATTATAACTAAACATTCCCTTGACCGTAAGACATGGAGTGGCCACTTCAGGCCATCACTGATCAAGGATTCAAAACTTATACTGAGGGAATCCCTCCCTTCACTGCTTGTATTCACTCCTCTTTTTCTGATATTCCCTTATGACATCTCTTTGCTTTCCATCTCGTACAGCAAGGCCTTGATCACACCCTTTATGGTAATTTTTTCCGCAACAGTATCTGTAATTTCTGCAGCATGCTATTCTATTGCCTTTATGTCCGTAGAGTCGGGTGGAATACAGTATCTCCACCTGCTATTTCCAGATCAGAAAAGAGTATTGATGTTGAAGATGTTCAGCTCAATTTTCATATTTTCAATTATCTATATCCCTATGGCAATATCTGCACTGTATATTTCGGGAATCCCTCAGTTACTATGGCCGGGAATAATTATGTCATCAGTCTCATTGTTTGCAATAACTCTCACATTATCCCTTAAGACACTTCTCCAAGGATCAACAAACGTATTGAAGGTAAGGGGAATTTCAACATTTGGTACACCTGCTGAAATTGCACTCAAACTATCCCCGGGGCCAACATTGTCAATAATAATTACAATACTTTCAGTTTATATTTCGCTCTTACTTTCCCACAGTAGCGAACTTATGGTGGGAATCTGGTCTTTCACATCTTTTTCCGCATTGATGGTAATAATTCTGAAATATTGTATTCCCGTAAAAAATCTAACGGGCATAAGGTCAGATTACTCATTGCACTAAAGGAAAACAAGCATAAGTTAAAACAGGGAAGTCCCAGAAATGATTTTGCTGTAAAGAAATTTTTTTAATCTCAAGAAAGTGTTATAAATAGATATAAAATACACCACCATTCGTGATCACACATGGCTGATGTTAAAAAGGTTCCACCTGACCAGCTTCTTGAAAGGTTGGTCGAGGAAATGAAGAAGGATGACAGGATTAAAGTGCCTGAATGGGCTAGCTACCTTAAAGCAGGCGTTCACAGAGAATCCTCCTGGGTTCAGACAGACTGGTATTACAGAAGAATGGCATCAATTCTCAGGAAAGTTTATCTGAAAGGCCCGGTTGGAATTTCAAGATTAAGTGAAGATTACGGAGGAAAGGTAGACCGTGGCTCCAAGGGATATCACCCTGAGAAGGGAAGCAGATACATAATAAGAAGCATGTTCCACTCCCTTGAAGCACTTGGATACATCAAGAAGGAGAAGGAAGGCAGAGTGGCAGCTCCAAAGGGCATGTCTCTGCTTGATAAGGCTTCAAAGGAAGTTTTGAAGGAACTTTCTGAGAAGGACGAAGCATTCAAGAAATATCTTTAATCCGGAAGGTGACGGCGTATGGATAGTGATGATGAATTAGAGCAGATTCGACGCCGAAAAATGATGGAGATGGAAAGATCCCTCTCCCAGGAAAGAGACGCTGAAGAGCAGAAAAGGTACCAGGAAGCGGAGAAAGCCAGAAAGCAGCAGATACTGAGGCAGATACTTGCTCCAGATGCAAGGGAAAGGCTTGCCAATGTAAGGCTTGTAAGGCCGGATCTGGCAGAGAACGTTGAAAACCAGTTGATTCAGCTGGCATCAATGGGCAGGATAAACAGACTGATCAATGACTCGGATGTAAGAGATATACTCGGCAAACTTACAGAAAATAAGAGAGAAACCAAGATAGAGAGGCGTTAAATTTGAGCAGAAACAAGGAAGTAGGAAGAAAATTCAGGCTTATAAAGAAAGTAAATGAAAACAGGAGAGTCCCCGGTTGGGTCATGATGAAAACGGCCAGAAGGGTTACTCAGAATCCCAGAAGGAGAAACTGGAGGCGCGGGAGCCTTAAGCTTTAGTGGTGACTAACATGGTAGAGAATCAGTACACAGATGAAATCTTGATGAACATCTCACTTCGGGAGGCAAAGGATTCATCCGTAAGCAGAAGAGCGGACACAGCAATATCTGTCCTTCGGGAAAAGGTTGCCAGATACGTAAAGATTGAAAAAGACAAGATTTGGCTGGATAGCAAGGTGAATGAGATCATTTGGTCTCATGGAAGGAAGAATATACCATCTAACCTGAAAATAAAAGTGATAAAACTGTCAGATGGAACTGCAGAAATTGTTCTTCCTTGAAAATCATGATAAAAAAAATTTCAATCCTGAGAAGCAATTTTATAGGAATTTATGCAAAGGCCTGGGAGGATGTGGCATTCCTTCCATTCAATTCTGAGGACGAATCTGTTAAAGAAGCCGGAGAGACGCTTGGAGTTCCTGTTATAAGAATACTTATTGACAACTCCTATCTTATTGGGTCCATGATGGCTATCAATTCAAACGGAATAATATTCCCAAACAACTCAGTTCAGATACCTGATGAGAGGGAAGTAAACGGCCGGAATATACTCTATATGGAGGATAAAATCAACGCCATCGGAAATGATGTTCTGACAAACGACAGAATAGCTCTTGTTCATAAATCATTTTCAAAGACAGCAATAAAGAAGATAGAAGACTGCCTTGGCGTTGAAGCTATAAAGGGTTCTATAGGTGGCATTAAGACGGTAGGAACTGCAGCCGTCCTCAGCCCAAAGGGCATGATCGTAACTCCAGGAGCCACAGAGGACGAGATAAAGTATCTGTCAGAACTCTTCAAAACACAGGTCAAGGCCGGAACGGCAAACTTTGGAAACATATATGTTGGGGCCTCTATTATAGCAAATTCAAAAGGGGTTCTGGTTGGTGAGGACACAACCCCAATAGAGATTGGAAGGATAGATGATGTCCTTGCCTGAGATCATTAGGATCTGAGATCTGATATTCTTATAATTGGGAAAAGCTGAATTCCGTTAGATGCAAGAAATTCGCTGCCCCCTTCCTGCCTGTCCACAACACATATTGCCCTTTTTACAACCGCACCCATCTCCCTGAGTGTATTCGCACTCTTCAGGACAGAACCTCCGGTCGTCACAACGTCCTCAATAATATCAACGGTTTCTCCCGGTTTTATCTCGCCTATATTCAATTTGCCTGTTCCATGTTTTCTTTCTTTTCGGATTATTATGTACCTCTTTCCAGTAAGAATGGATATTGCAACAACAAGTGGCACAGCTCCAAGTTCCATACCCGAGATCGTATCAGATTCTATAAGTTCCGAAAAAGCTTCAGCAACTCTGGCCAATATTGCCGGGTCAGTACATGCCTCCTTTATATCCACATAATATCTTGAACGCTTTCCTGATGTAAGAATGAAGTCGCCTTCCTTTATCGCACCTGCATTCTTTAGAGATTCAATCAGTTTAGAGATGTCCTGTTTCATCCTATGGGTAAGGAAAGATGTCTTAAGTATAATGTGCATCATGTTTGCAGGATGGATACCTATGGAAAGCGGATAATCCTCACGACCAGCATGGGTACATTCCTTGCTGTTGTAAATTCATCTTCTCTCCTTGTAAGCATTCCGCAGATAATATTCCAGCTTCACATATCTTTCTTTACCGCCTTGTGGGTCATAGTATCCTACAGTCTGGTACTCACATTTCTTACGCCAATATTCGGGAAATATTCAGACGCAATAGGCAGAAAGAAGCTCTATTCTGCGGGATATATAGCATTCCTTATAGGCTCTATTGTGTCTTCTGTTTCTTTTAATGGTACTGATCTGATTGTTGGCAGAATAATTCAGGGAGTAGCCGGAGCACTTCTTTTCTCAAACAGCCTTGCCATAATTACTGATAGCTTCAGGCCTGAGAATCTGAGAAATGCTCTGGGAATAAATGCTGCAGTCATTGCACTTGGCACAGCAATAGGCCCTCTGATTGGAGGTGTTCTCACCACTTTCACCTGGAGAACAATTTTCATCTTCAACATGCCTTTTGCAATAATGGGTTTCCTGTATTCAACAAAATTCATCAGGGAAATGAGGGCCAGATCAAAACCTCAGATGGACTGGACTACGGCCGGCTTTCTCTCAGCATTTCTCATATCATTCATAGTTTATCTTACAATTCTCCCGGGCAGCGACCCCTTTAATCCATATTACCTGGCTCTGGCCATCTTCACTCTCGTAATGTTTGTAATGTTCCTTGTTTCTGAGAGATATTCGGTGAAGCCAATTCTGAATAAGCTGATTTTCAGGAACAAAAGGTTCGATATCACAATTTACGCCCTGGTTGCATCCTCCATACTGAGGTTCTCAATCCTTTTTGGGCTTATACTTCTGTTCCAGGGCCCTTTCGGCCTGACTCCTCTTACTGCAGGCATATATATCATACCATACGCTGGAGCGATGGGCCTTGCCAGCTTCTTCGTGGGCAGGATCAGGAAGAGGGGTGCTGATGTACGTTATGAAACTTACGGCCTCATACTTTCATTTGTAGGGGCAATTTTTCTCGGAGTATTCATTCTCTTTTTCCACAGCTATGAGATCCTGATAGTTCCCATGATAGTTGTTGGCCTTGGAAATGGCCTTTTCTATACCCCCAACACAACTGTGATGATGACTTCGGTGGCTGCCGAAAGAAGAGGTGAAACCTCAGGCATCAGGACCCTTATGAATAATCTGGGTTCGGTTCTTGGTTTGACAGTGGTATTTCTCATACTTACTGATGAAGTATCTGCCACAGTTATAGACAGAATTTTTTTTGGTATATCCACCGCTCTCACTGGTACCGCTTTGCATAACTTCTATTACGCAATGTTCCTGATAATGATCATATCTGGCATACTTTGTCTGACTGCCTCAATCATTGTCAACTCTGTAAAGTATAATGTTCCTTGATATAAGGAGAGATTTGTTCCGAGGTAATCCATTAAAAAATTGCCCCAGGAAAAATTTTTATACAGGATATGGCATAGTGTCAGACATATGAGTGACATTTTGGACATGCTTTACCGTTCTGCGATGGAGAATTCAGTTGATAGGGTGTCAAACAGGGAGGATCAGGGTGATTTTTCTGCCCCTGAAGACCTGGAGATACTGGAAGTTGCCAGAAGCCTGGGTGTTTCCATAAAGATAATCGGTTGCGGCGGAGGAGGCTCAAACACAATTAGCAGGATATACAGCGAGGGCCTTGAAGGTGCAAAACTTATTGCAATAAACACAGATGCCAATCATCTCTACACCGTCGGAGCAGAGAAGAAGATCCTGATTGGGGCAAAGAGGACCAGGGGCCTTGGAACCGGCGCCATCCCTCAGATTGGGGAAGAGGCAGCTAATGAGGATCTTACAAGAATACAGAAGCTCGTGCAGAAGACAGATATTGCTTTTGTAACATGCGGCCTTGGAGGTGGAACGGGCACCGGTGCTGCACCAATAGTGGCCAAATGTGCAAAGAATGCAGGTGCGCTGGTTATATCCATAGTAACACTTCCATTCAGTGCAGAGGGCCATATAAGGATGGACAACGCATTAAGCGGACTGGAAAAGCTTTCAAAATATTCTGACACAGTCATTGCAATACCAAACG
Organism: Thermoplasmatales archaeon UBA447; assembly: GCA_002503205.1. GTDB lineage: Archaea > Thermoplasmatota > Thermoplasmata > Thermoplasmatales > Thermoplasmataceae > UBA447. Next base: position 27,386 of record DARE01000017.1, read on the forward strand.
ATAAACTTCTGAAGGAGGTTCCAAAAAAACCTATTCAGGAGGCATTCCAGTATGCAGATAAGGTCCTTTCCGCAGCAATGAAAGGAATTACAGAACTGATCACAGATACTGGCCTCATTAACCTTGACTATGCAGACATAAAGGCCATAATGAAGGATGGCGGCACCGCAATGATAGGTATAGGTGAGGCCTCCGGTGGAACCAACCGTGTCCTGGCTGCGCTCAATGACGCAATCAGTTCGCCTCTTGTGGAAGCTGATATTTCAGACGCCAAAAACTGCCTGATAAGGGTTGTTGGTGGCCCAAGCATGACTGTGGGTGAAGCGGAAGCAGCCATGAAAGAGATCCAGGAAAAGATCAATCCCGATGCGAGGATCATATGGGGTGCTAACGTTGACGAAAGAATGGGTGACAGGATAAGGGTGCTTGTACTTCTCACAGGTGTGAAATCAGACTACATGATGTCCGGTGAGGACGAAACTCAGAAGATAAGGCAGCTTCTGGTCGGCAAGGAAGGCATTCCAGACATAGACATCATAAGGTAAATGCCGCGAATTAGTCCCTCTTATACTTCCATTTTTTATTTCCCTATTACACACATTTAATTTAGAAACTTCCATACCCTTTTCTTGTTATGCGTTCGGGAAAGAAGCTGATTGTGGCACTTGATATTTATGACGGAAGCAGGGCCAAAGAGATTGCCCTGAAAATTAAGGATGAGATTTTTGCAATAAAGGTGAACTGGCCAGTTGTAATGGCCAACGGCTCTGGGATCATCAAAGAACTTTCTGAAATTGCCCCGGTTCTCTGCGATTTCAAAATAGCAGACATTCCAAACACCAATCGCCTCATAACAATGAAGGCTAAGGAAGAAGGAGCCTGGGGTATAATCTCACACTCATTTACCGGTACAGACTCACTGGAAGCAGTAATTGCTGAATCAAAGGGTAAAATGAAGGTTTTCTCCGTTGTAACCATGTCCCATCCAGGATACAGGGAATTCATGGAACCATTATCGGAGAGGATGATAGAGGCATCGTTGCGATGCGGAGTTGACGGTTTTATTGTGCCTGGCAATGATTACAGCACAATTGCAAGGGTCAGGAAGTCAGCGGGAGATTTGCTGCTTGCAGCAACAGGCATTGGTGCCCAGGGGGGAAATGCGGGGAAAGCAGTGAGGGCTGGCGCAGATTATGTCATTGTTGGAAGGAGTATATACCAGGCTGAAAGCCCACTATCCGCAGCTAGGGAAATAAACATGGAAATATCGTCAGAAAATTGATTGGCTCAGAGCAGATAGAGTACTATTATCATGAGAGGAATGGTTATGAAAATAATCATGGTGTAAAAACTAATATAATATATTCTTGCTGCCCTTCTCACATCTTTGGCTGAAGGCTCAAATCCGGTCTCATTGATTATATGCACACCTGGTCTTTCAAGTTTAAGGTTAAGTGATGATGAAAAAGCACCTATGGGCCACCCCAGATTTCCGCTCTCAGGTATTGTTCTGAGCCTTTTCAGTGGGACGCTTGTTACTCTGTAATTCAGGAATTCAGAGCTTACATATACAAGCGCTGTAGAAATCCTGGAAGGTATATAGTTCACGGCAGAGTGAACCAAGGCGATCCATCTTCCGAACTCAAAATTCTTCTTATTCCTCTGTCCGAATAAACTGTCCATAGTAGCTGTTATTCTTGAGAAAAAAGCCGCCGGCACTCCCAGTATGGCAAAATAGAAGAATGGCGATATGACATCATTTATGAGCTGGGATGAGATTCTTTCAATAATAATGGAACAAATCTGCCCTTCGGTCATTCCCGTCAGGTCAGTTCTTGAAAACCTTGATGCAAAAACCCTTGCCTCTTCAAGATTGCCGGCCTCCATTGGTGTAAGAATCTGCTGAATATCCTCGCTTAACTTTGAGACAGAGAATGAGTCCTTTAAAAGAATTATTCCAATTATAACATACAGGACCTTTAGAGCCATTGAAAAATGCAAAACAAGAATAATAGGGACAAGGAATATGAGAAGAATGGTGACCAGAAGGAGAAGTCCTCCAAGCTTCCTGTCCTTTATGTTCCTGAAGTCATGATCCATAAGGTTAGCTGTCCTCCTTATGAGGCTAACAGGGTGAAATGATGATCTGGGTTCACCGAAAAGAATGTCAACTAGAATTGCACCGAGCAATATTATGACACCGTATTCCAGCAGCTGACCATTCATAGAGTACAACCATAGCAGGTTGTTAGATATTAAAATATCACCTGTTGGAAGAATATTATTGTACTGCACCTATTAATCATTGGAAAACAGGTTAGTTTGATCGTTCTCAAAATACATTCAGATTTAAGATTCACATCAGCCATCTATACGGAAGCCCATGTTCAAATCTCCATCTTCTATCGCTTAATTCCATTCATTGGATTCCCACTCGGATGTTAGAATGTTCAAAAAAATGCCATTCTGATCAATTCTGAAACTACTTTCTGGTCCTGTTTCAGGAAATTAACAATAGCAGAAAGTCATGATGTGCTAACTCTGGACTGTATCCTGTTCCGTTAAGATACAGTTTTTTGGCACAAAAGAAAAGTGGTTCTGAGGAAATCAGGTCCAACCAGGTATGGGAGGAACAGTGAGATTTTTAGCCAACATCGAGAAACATATTTCCAATAAACTACGAAAGGTATATATCTCATTCAAATATGTACGGACATCTTTTGTGATGACTGGTCAGTATGAGTGATCTTCTCGAGGATTTCGAACAGAAAAGACAGGTACTTCGACAGATAGTCGAAGAACATATCAAGAAAAGGGACGACCTTTCCGCAGAAAGCCACAAGTATGCTGAGGAGAGGGATAATCTGAACTCCGAGGTAAGGGAGTTAAGGGACGAGATCAAGAAGAAGATCGCCCGTAAAGGTGAGCTCATTGATCACGTTCAGAAGCTACGTGCTGAGAAGGAAGAGCATTATAAAGTCCTTTCAGAACTCCGAAAGGAGCTCCGGAAAATTAAGGACGAGACAAACCTGGAGGGTATGGATCGTAGGACCCTCAGATTCAAGGAGAGAGAGCTTCAGAGGCTTGAGACCAGGCAGCAGACTAACATCCTGGATAAGAAGGATGAGATGAAACTGGTGGCTGAGATCAGAAAGCTTACAATGGACATCAAAAAGATGAAGGCAATTATGGACAAGGAGCTTGAGGGCAACCAATCCATAAGAGATCTGACCCTGAAGGTAAATGCTGAAAGGAAGGCAGGAGAGACATTCAAGAAGGAAATAGAGAAGATTTCCAAGGAGATAACACAGTTAAGCGAAGAAATCAACTCAGGTCTCCAGACCCTTGATGAGACAAGAAAGAAAGCCGACGATCTTCATGAAATGTTCGTGAAATTCAGCCAGGAATCCACAAAGGAACACGAGCTTTTCATCCAGACCAAGAATGAACTTCGTGAGCTTGAAAAGGAAGCCACGACGGTAAAAACAAAGAACAAGGCCACCAAGAAGAAGGAGAAGGAAGGCGAACTTCAGAAGAAGGCCACAACCCTGTTTGAGAAGTTCAAGAATGGGGAGCAGTTGACAACCGAAGATCTCCTTATTTTGCAGAAAGCTGGCTTCCTCTGAAGCCCTTTACTATTTCATCTAAGATGTCTTGGGTTACCAGCTTTTCCCAAAAAGTTCAAGATACGCACATATACTTTTAGGCTCTGCTTATGATTTTTCCCCTTAAAAATGATTACTGGAAAGGGCAGTATTTCCTGAAATCTTCGTTCGGAGTTAAAATTCCTGCAGCCTTGCTCTTTGGCAGAAAAGTTAAACAATATATCTGATTATAATAAAACTGTTTTTAAGGCCTCAAAGAAAATGGCATTGTTTGTAGCCTTAATCATTCTCTTAGCGTTTTTAACAGGTGGTATTTTCTATTTCAGCCACTCTTCGAGGCCAAGGGAATTTGATGTTTTACCCTCTCAAAGTGTGATTGTATGAGGGGTTTCTAAGAATTTTACAATGCCCTCTGGAATACAGATGGAAACCAGCGGACTGGAACTGGTGGGAGCAGTTCAGGTACATGAGGAAACTCACAATATGGAAACAAATGGCTATCTGCTGGTTTTATACAATAAGACCGGGAATGCAGTTGATATTGTCTCCATTATAGGGCAGAGGGCTTTCGGCAATTATTCAATCCCGGATAAAAACCCATCCCAGACTATAGTTGGTAAATATTCTCTCCCGGCATATTACGATTCATTGAGCGCATTCTATTTGAACAACAGCGAAATAAACGGGTTTTATCCAGACAATTACATGGTTGTGCAACAGAGTGGATATACACAATTCAATATGGTAAACTCACAATTGCCATCATTATTTTATGGTAATAGCAGTACGGATAACCGGGAGATATCAATAGCATACCCCGCTTCTGCAAGTGAGTTTTTTCCTTTAGCTATGGAAATGCATAAGGGGGCCTGGTTTTTTTATGACACATCAATTGCCAATATTCAGAGAAATGACACCTTCTACTTTGTTTCAGGTGCTTCCATAGCTGCAGGTAGTGGAACCAATACTTTTAACTGGGCTTTTTCCACTGTTTTCCTGACAGGCCATAACTTCCACTCAGACCATTACACAGTCTATCAGTGGAATCTAACAATGACAGTTAATCTTAAATGACATGGCATTTATCATGCCTTATTCGGTCAATGGTGAATTCTGCAATAATTCATAGCTTTATTGTTATGG
>DARE01000062.1 GCA_002503205.1 Thermoplasmatales archaeon UBA447
GAAGGTATGACAGGTACAACAGGTCCCTGGTGGACAGGATTGAGGATCTCCTTGATCCGTCATTCCTCATGGACTGGAAGCTGCTCCTTGCAGATAACAACAGGGGAAAGAGAGGCCATCCCTACAGGACACCAAATGCATTCATGACATTCCTTGCAAAATTACGTGCAGTGTACAATGTTCCCTTCAGGTCACTGGAGGGGATTGCCAGGATATTTGCAAGGATAACAAGCATTGCAGCAGTATGCTACACAAGCATATTCAGGAGGATAAGGAAGATTGCACCAACAATTCATGATTCTCCGGGAAAGCCTGTGAGATGCTGCGCCATTGATTCCACAGGCTTCAAGATCANNAGAAAGATTGTGCCTGCAATTCCCGATTCTCATGGAAAGCCTGTGGACTGCGCCGCTATCATGCTGTAAGAAAGATGTGCATGAAATATATTTTAAGCACTGTCAGGTTTGTAGTGAAATGTTCAGCACTCAGATTATCAGGGGGGATTGAAAATGGGATCCGCCAAGAGAAGGAGAATGGCACGGAAGAAGATGGGGGGCTCACACGCAAGCAAAAATGTACCCATGGAAAATATTGATAGAAGGGTAAGGGAAAAGAGCACATGGATTATGCACAAGTTTATGGACAGGGAAAAATTCGAAACAGCTGGGGATGCCAATGAATTCATTGAAAAAATATACAACTCTGAGAAGCTTAACAGTTACGTGCCTGAAAGTCCGAAGGACAGGGCACAGATGATGGCATATGATGCCTGCCAGAAAACTGGGAATGCCAGGAAGGAAATGGCCCTGAAGGCTATTGACATCTCTGAGAATTGCGCCGATGCCTACGTGATCTTAGCGGAACTGGAGAAGAATCCACAAACTAAGATAGATCTTTACCGCAAAGCCTCTGCTGCGGCAAGAAAAACCCTTGGCGAGAAAGCCTTCACCGAATATAGAGGAGATTTTTGGAAGATCCTAGGGACAAGGCCATATATGCGTGCTCAGGAAGGCCTTGCTCTCTCTATGGAATTCTGGCAGAATGGATGAGGCGAAGAACATCTATGAAGAACTGCTGGAACTGAATCCAGATGACAACCAGGGCGTGAGATATTCGTTACTGCTCATATATATGATTGAGGGCAGTGCGAATAAGGCTGAGGAATTGCTGAACACCTATGATGAGGATGGTGCGGACTGGGACTATAATCGATCACTGCTGTTATTCAGGAAATCAGGTGTCACAATTGAATCAAAGACCGCCTTGAGGAAGACGTTTTCTTCAAATATATATGTTCCCGCCATGCCGGCTGGAGCCGTTGACATTCCCGGCACGTCTAACTACATAACGCCAGGGCAGCCTGATGAAGCAGGTTCCTATGTGAGGTCCTGCGGGGCACTGTGGCTGGACAATGAGGAAGCTATTAAATGGATGATTGAGGAATTTGAACAGTATTTAACTCATAGGGGAAAGGTCGGCTGATGTTGATTCTATCGGTGTACAATGTGATGGGTAGCTGGTGCTGAGGTGGGTAGATTGAAGAATGGGAAAGGAAGCAAAAAGTCCGGATCAATCACGAAGAATAAGTTAAGTTATGAGGAGAAGGAAGATCCTGAAACGCTGTCCAGCAGAATGCTGAAACTTGCTGAAGAAAACACTGAAAAGAGCAGAATGGACGCGGAGGAACTGGCGGCACGCATCATAGAGTTTCGGGAGGCCACAGCCGCCCTCGCCCTGGATCTGGTCAGCAATGAGGACAATCCTGCTTACATCCTGGGCTGCTTCATTCTATCTGGTGTCGGGGGCGATGAACCAGCAAGGAAGCTTGTTGAACTGCTTGATAACGAGAAATACAACAGCGAAATATCGCAGCTCATCTCACCCAACATTGGGAAGGATGCTGTTCCATATCTCCTTACCAGGATTGACCAGATAACCCAGATGTCCTTTGAACAGAGGAAGCCACTGGAGCATACCATAGACTCCATCCTTCTTTGCATAGGCAGCATCAGGAGCGGTGCCTCTGTTTCATACCTGACCGGCTTGCTTGATGATTATATTTCAAATATGCCTGACGGACCATTTGATCCCTCCGTCTACGGATGGAAATACAGCTTTTTCGATCTACTTCACATTCTTGAAGCGCTTGTTAGGCAGCAGAACATGAAAGCAATCAAATCCATAGAGAAAGCAAGAGATAGCTTTCCAATTGAATATGTGGACCACAAGATGTGCCAGATAGCTCTGGGACGCATAAAGCTGAAGAAACCGGAAGGCTTTATTCCGCTTGAGGCCATTGAAATGGCTGTTCCAATGGACCGGCTTTTTCAAGCTCTGGAAGGGAGAAAATCAAGCAAGAAGGATGGATTCAAGGAGGCCTATGGTGAGTTTTTCAATCCAGAACTTTATCCCTATCACTCGCAACTGGAAAACATGTATTCTGAGCAAGAGGAAGACGATGAATATATGGATAACGATGATGATATGGAAGATGATGAATTTTGATTTGTCAGAATACGGCATATTTTTCATGACCTCATTTCAAATGAGAATGATCTGTTAAGCAATTGTTTGCGGAAACGTCATAAGTAGTATATTGGGTTTTCAATCAGCTCATGTAATACTTAACAACATTGAGATCAAGAATGCCACTGAGCTCGCGATATGAATGAATTGCGTTTCAGAAATCAGGGGAACTATTTCCTGTCAAAGCTGCGAAGTGGCATTGATAGCTGGAATCGTTGGCAGAACTGTCAGAGACATTATGGTCAATACGTAGAGGGAATGGGTGAAACCTGATATAACAAAGACCATAAGTAGAGTTATCAATACAGTGTATCTCCCGGCCAGCAGGTAATATTCACGGTTTATCCAGTATGGAAATGATGTAGTTAACAGATCAACCGAATTCATGAAATTGGACATTGATCTGTTGTTCATAGGCGCAGTTAAGAGGAGTGCCACATCTCCTGCCAAAAATAATACAGCAATGGGCATATTGAGATTGCCAATAAAGACTGTGGATACGAGTATAATGAATATGGAATACAAGTATGGGAGCAGACTGTTTGAATTGCGGTTCAGCATACGCGGCGTAAAGATGTTTCCCAGGGCACTTGATGCCGCCATCGATGCCACCAATATCCCCACCATGGTATAGCTACCAGTTATCTTAAAAATGTATACTGGGAGTATTATGGAAAGGGCAAGCCCGTAGAAGGATGAAAAGTAAAAATAGCTTTTGTATTGCCATTTTATCAGTTTATTCGCTCTGATGGAATCCAGGAATTTTATTTTTGGATGTTCCCTTTCGGTTACATTGAGCAAAAGTCCACTGGCTCCGGAATATACCAGTAACGCGGCAGTTGCGGCGAACACAGCAACATACCGCATTGTACCCGTGAATGGGGTAATTTCCAGCGCAACGCCTCCAATTATTGGCGATACCAGTGAAGAGATATATGCCACAGTCGAATTGAAGGATAGAAAAGCCAGTCTATCCTTACCTCTGCTTACTTCCATGGATATGATGGCATTTCCGGCCCAGAACAGTCCACTTGAAATCCCATAGATCAGTCCAAAGAAGAACTGATTCATGAAGATACCCCCAATAAGAACCGAGCCTATGAGTGAAACAGCCCTTAGTGGTGAACTTAGCGAATATATGAATTTAGTCTGTATGTAGTTGGCCATAATACCTGACAGGATGAAGGAAAGGAGTTGTGAAATCTGATAGGCTAGCTGGTATTCAATGACAGTAGCTAAATTTCCGGCACTGAAAAAGAGAATGTTGAGGAAGCTCCCTGCAAGACCGTTGGCAAAATTGAATGAATTGTAGGATACGATGTATTTGGTTATGTCTCTATCTTGAATTATTTCCTTGTACATAGCAGAATCATTCTTGCGCTGTGTTTTGTAACTAAAAACCTCACTTCCAGATCCACTGGGCTGATAGCCTTTTTCTTCATTGCATACATATGAATTATCCTAATGATGATTTAAAGGGATATTCATGCTTGACTCTCCCCTAATCACTCATCCAATAGAATTTTCTATCATAGTGCACTAAAATCGGAATATTTATTTTATTATTTACTACTGTACAGGGTATAAGGTTATTTTTATAAACGAGACTTAGGATACACTCTCAGACCCGGAGGAACAAAAAATGAAGAATGTTCATAAGGCATTAATTGCCGTCGTGATTACAGCCATTATGGTTATGTTGAGTGTTTCTGTTGTTACCACTGCTGCTGGATCGAATGCATCGTTATTGAATGCTCGATCTTCTGTTCTCACTTCCGCTACAAATACAACTAGTCAGACGAGCAGTGATACATTGTACATATCGCCAGGTCCTTCTCCTGCCTATGTCGATGATTTTAATCCATTCAGTCCATATAATCCACCATCTGGTATAGATTCTCTGTTCTACGAGCCCTTGTACCAAATTAACGCCTATAATGGAACCGCAATACCATGGCTTGCGACAAATTATAGTTGGAGTGCCAATGATACCGTTCTCACATTCCACCTCAGGCAGAATGTCACATTTTCAAATGGAGATCCTTTTAACGCTACCGATGTTGTTTTCACATTCAATATGGAAATGCAAGATATCAACGAATATTCCTATCTTTCCAGTGTAAAGGCAATGGGGAATTACACTGTCATTTTTAACTTCAAGACCGCTGATGTTCCTGACTTTTACTATATTGCCTCGAACTGGATTCTTCCTGAGAGTCAGTGGCAGGGAGTAACCAGTCCTCTGAAGCAGGTCATAACGAACCCTATCGGCACCGGCCCATATGTATTGAGCAGCTTCAGTCCACAGGAAATTATACTTGTGAAGAACACCCATTACTGGCAGCCAAATGAACCACATATACCAAAAATTGAATACATTGATTACACAAGTAACAATGCTCTCGTTCTTGCTCTTGCTGATGGTCAGGTTGACTGGGCACCTGTTTTCTCCCCAAACATAACATCTCTGTTTGTGAACAAGGATCCGACATACAACCACTACTTCTTCCCACAGGGCCAGACAGTCAACCTGCTTACAAATGATCTTGAATGGCCATTCAACCAGTCATTTTTCAGGGTTGCTTTAAGCCTGTCAATAAACAGGACGCAGATTTCCAGCATTGGAGAATACGGATATGAGCTGCCTGCAAATGCTGCAAATATAATGCAGCAGCAGGAATTCTGGCTTAACAGCACAAATCAGAATCTTTCAAAAAGTTTGGCTCAGTACAACACAAGCGAGGCGCTTTCAATACTGGAAAGCCACGGGTATTATATGAGTGGTGGTCGACTCTACGCCCAGAATGGCACGGAGATACCCACCATTACGCTCATGACTGTTGCCGGTTATACAGACTGGGATTCCGACGTGTCCATAATATCACAGAACCTCAAAAGCATAGGTCTAAATGTTAATATAGTTACGCCTACCAGTACCGAGGTTACTCAGGATATCGCCACTGGGAATTTCCAGATGGCACAGGAAGTCGTGACCAGCGCAGGCCCCAACCCCTGGTATGACTATACTGGAATTGGTGGTCCTGTTCCAGCGCTTGGAACAGCGGCGCTAACCAACGAGATGAGATGGAACAGTTCTGGCACAGGTTTCTATAGAGCATACGAGTCGTTCAGGAGTACAAGTAACCCGGCAACTCAGAAACAGCTGATAAACGACATGGCAGGAGTGATGCTGAAAGATATGCCAGTCATATCGCTGGTCTATTCTGCCGACTGGTATGAATATGTCAACAAAACCATAGGTGGTTTTGTTACCCCAAGCAATAATTACTGGATACCTCTTTCGTGGGACCCTGGGATAATGGAAGTTGTTGCACTGCATCTCTATGTAAAATCGTCGCCGTCAAAATCCACATTTGCATTGTCTGCCGATGACTACTATATAATCGGTGGCGTAGTGGCTGCTGTGGTTGTAATAGGCGGAGTCTACGGGACAATGGTATCAAGGTCAAGAAAGAAGAACGGAGGGAAAGGCAAAGAAAAAGAGGAATAGATACATTGACACTTATTTACCAAGAACATAATCTTTTATTCACTTTAAAGTTCTTTACTTCATGTGGCATGAGAACTTTCATGGCCTATGAATTATCAATAATACAGGGCGGATAGAGAAATATGGCAGATTATCCACAAAATATTGAAAGTAAAATAACTGGCGGGAACAACGAAATGAGTTCAAACGTGAGGCGTAAGCCAGGTATTCCCTATGTATACATAATAAAGAAGACTATCACATTTATCGTAGTCTTATTTTCTGCCCTGACAGTTAATTTTATACTTCCAAGATTGCTTCCCGGAAATCCTGCAGAAGTTGTGTACTCAACGCTCGTAAGGGAGGGTGCAACATCCATAAGTCCCGCTTATCTGCACCAGCTTGAGGTCGAGTACGGAATATCCAATGCTCCCATACTGGTTCAGTACTTCCATTATCTCGTGGCTCTCTTCCACGGAAATCTTGGCGTGTCCCTCTCATATTTCCCTGAACCGGTTTCATCAATTTTGCTAACTGCACTTCCGTGGACTCTCTATCTTGTTGTGACTGCAACGGTTATATCATTCTTTATGGGGAACAGACTTGGAAGATATGCGGGACTCAACAGGAACGCAAGGAAGGATGTGATAATAGATATAACAACACTATTCTTTCAGTCATTCCCTGCATTTGTTCTCGGTTTCATACTTCTCTTGATATTCTCTGTTGAGCTGCCCCTCTTCCCAATTGGAGAAGCCTACGGGAGATCTGTTACCCCGGGTCTAAACTTTCCATTCATTGTGAGTGTGATATATCATTCAATACTTCCGTTGCTTACCATCATTCTTACATCACTGGGAGGTTGGGTGATTGGATTGAGGAATAATATCATCCCATCACTGAACAGCGATTTCATCAAGTTTTCCAGATCACTGGGATTCAGGAAGAGCCAGATCAACAGGATCGCTTACAGAAATGCTCTTCTGCCAAACCTTACAGGATTTGCAATGTCTCTTGGATTTTCTGTCACCGGTGTCCTTTTGGAGGAGGAGATATTCTCATACCCCGGTATAGGATTATACATGATCACAGCAATAGATTCACTGGATTACCCTTTGATACAAGGCATATTCCTTCTGGTAATTATAGCTGTTCTTGTTGCTAATTTCATTGTTGATATCCTCTACGGCATCCTAGACCCGAGGATAAGGCAGGAGGTTGGATGATATGAGTATGGAAGCCACAGTAGGTTCCAAAATTAAAAAACAGTCCCTCTTTGATGCCATAAGTGCATTCACTCACAGTACAACCATAAGACTGTTGTTGGGTAACAGGAAATCTAAAATTGGCCTGGTAATACTCATCGCATACATATTCATAGGCATTTTCGGTGGACTCTTAAGTCCATACAGTCCTACTGCATATGAATTTGCGGCAAATCTCCCCCCTTCACTTGCACATCCTCTGGGTACCACAGCATACGGTCAAGACGTTTTCTCGCAGATCCTCACCGGAATTGGACCAACACTTGCCGTGGGCTTTCTTACCGGCATAATAGCAACCGGGATATCCGTACTTGCGGGACTGTCCGCGGGTTTTTCATCCGAGGGAGTGAGTTCTGCCATAAATGCTGTTACCAATGTATTCCTTGTCATACCTGGAATCGTAATCATAATGCTTTTCGGAGCCTTCTTCCTGGGAGATCACACGTCTCTTGGATATATTGCCATGATTGCAATCCTATCCCTCACAGGATGGGCTTGGGGGGCACGTACCCTGAGATCTCAAGCACTTTCCACGGCAAAGAATGATTTCATAACTTCATCTCTTCTAATAGGAGAAAAAAGATTGAGCATAATTTTCAGGCAGATAATAAGGGCCATGTTACCTATAATCGTTTCAAACTTCTTTTTCACTGCAATTTATGGCGTCATGGGCCTGACCTTTGTGGAGTATCTTGGTGTGGGTAATCTTCTTGAAGTAAACCTCGGAACGACACTATACTGGGCAATAAATAATCAGGCATACATTACCGGAGAATGGTGGTGGATAATGCCCCCCAGTATACTCATTTCTCTCCTGATGTTTACTTTTGTACTGATAAATTTTGGAGTTGACGAGATCTCGAATCCATCGCTGAGGAAATATTGATTCTAAAATCCTAAAATTTTACGAATTCTCAAAATTTTTTAACTTTTCATTGGCATGGGAGCAGCCTCTTTCCATTCTGGATATCTGATACACCGGTAATAATGCACTGGATTATCTTTAGCTTGCACAAAATCAGGATGCGTAACCTTACACTCCGGGGCAGCAAATGGGCACCTGTCAGAAAAGAGGCAACCTGTTCTAGGAGACCTGAAGTCAAGCGATGTTCCTGGTATCCTCATCACTTTATCCTTCGGTATGCCGATCCTGGGAATACTACCTATGAGCAAATAGGTATATGGATGGTGTGGGCTAGCTAGTAGCTCTTTTACATTCCCCATCTCGACAAATTCTCCTCCATACATTACGCCAATCCTGTCAGCAATCTCAAAAAGGATGGATAGATCGTGTGTTATGAAAACAATGGTAAGGTTAAGCTTCCGCTGAATGCTTTTGATGTCCCTGAGAATCTCATATTCCACAAGTACATCAAGACCTGTAGTTGGCTCATCGAAAATTATCAGGGTGGGATCAAGAAGCAGCGCCATAGCGATAACGACCCTCTGCCTCATCCCACCACTCAGTTCATAGGGAAAAAGCCTGAGGACAGATTCATTGAGGCGGACAAGAGAAAGTTTGTCCACAAACTTCCTGTGATAATCTTCCATATCTATATTGTGGGCCATGAAAAGATCAATGAACTGATCTTCAATTCTCCTCACCGGATTAAGGGAGTTCATTGCGGCTTGAGGTACATATGACATTCTTTTTCCCCTTGACGATCTTAACTTGTTTTCCGAATAATTGTAAATGTTCTCGCCGTTGACCTCAACCGTACCATGGGTAATCTCGCCTGGATAGTCAAGCATTGAGAAAACAGCCTGTGCAACGGTGCTCTTGCCAGAACCAGACTCTCCAGCAATGCCAAAGATTTCTCCACGGGAAACATTGAAATTCAGATCACTGAGTATGTCCACAAATCCATCGCTTGTGTGGTATCCCGCCGAAAGTTCCTTTACCTTCAGGACCTGTTCACCATACACAACTGATCCAGTGTCTGTTCCACCGTATGGCTCAATTCTCTTATACGGATCCGGGGCTGCCTGGATGAGGCTCTTAGTATAATCTGTTCTGGGATTTGCCAGAATCTGGGAAGTGGGCCCCTGTTCAACAACAGAACCATTTTCTATTACATAGATTCTATCCGTCAGGTAGCTTACTGTATTCAGATCATGTGTTATGTAAAAGAAGGAAAGGCCCAGTGTATCCCGAAGCTTTGTTATGAGAGAAAGGATATCTATCCTCACCGACATGTCAAGCATGGACACAGGTTCATCTGCTATGACGACCTCCGGTTCCAGGGCAAGGACTCTTGCAAGGTAGACTCTCTGCCTCTGTCCACCGGACAGTTGATATGGAAATTTCTTCCTGTAGTAATGTGCCGGATGAAGAGTAACCATCTCAAGAAGTTCATCAACTCTATTGTCCATGTTGCCCGAGTATCTGTGAAGAAGAAGAGGCCTCTTTATATGCCATTCCACGTCGTGGTTTGGATCCAGGGATGCATAGGGATCCTGAAAAACCATTTGCACCTTCTTTCTGTATGCACTGATTTCCCGACTCTTCTTGAAATCTATGGGTTTTCCATTGTAAAGGACTTTTCCTGAATCTGGTTTGTGCATTAATACGAGAGTTTTTGCAAGTGTGCTTTTACCACTTCCACTGGCACCAACTATTCCCACAATCTCCTTGCTATTAAGCTCTACGGTGACCCTATCAAGAGCAACGACATTTTCCCTGCTCAGGTAACCCGTCCTCTTCACGAATACTTTTGTTATTTTTTCAGTGGAAATTATAGACATACATTTTCACCCATTGGTTATCCCGCTACTATATCTTCTCTTCAGTCATCCAGCGAAGATTATCAGGAACCCCATTGTTTTCTGACAATCTTGAGAATATAAGTGCGCTTGGCCTGAGCTGTCTCTGTTTTGTTCTCAGATCAACGCCGAAAAGGCCAAATTTCTTCGAGAAACCACTGGCCCATTCAAAATTATCCGTCAGTGCCCAGTGAAAATATCCCTTAAGGTTCGCCCCGTCCTCAATGGCTCTTTCTAGCTGGCTGATGTGTGAAACCAGGTATCTCGGGCGGAATTTGTCCGTAGCATCAGCCATGCCATTCTCAGTCACCATCATTTGAACTGAATATCTTTTCTGATATTCCATAACAACATTGTAAATTCCTTCAGGATATATTTCCCAACCGGTCTCACTTACGGATCTACCGTCAAGGGAAAGAGGCTGCTGACCTGTAGCGTGGCCGTATCCGGGAACTATCTCCCATCCGGCGCCATTACTCCTGACCATATCTCTACTGTAGTAATTTACACCTATCCAGTCCGTCTTTCCAACCATGTCGTCCATGATATCAGGAACACCGGATTCACCACCATCCTTGGTAGAGAGCCACTGACCATCTCCCCTGATGATGTAATCAAAAAATGAGAAGCGTATATTGTATCTTGCCAGCTTAACTGCCTCCTCATCCGACGGAGAGAGAGGCTGAAGGTCCCCATTGGCGTAAATAACTCCAACAGGTTTCTTTGATATTCTCTTTATAAGGTCATATGCCCTGGCGTGTGCCTCTGCAAAGTCTCTCTTTCGCTGATCGGTTGCTTTCCTACTTCGGTCCGTGGAACAGTATTGGAATACCATGTTTGGTTCATTCATTGTTGACCACATATCGGCCAGATCATCGAACTTCCATGCTATATACGCTGCATACTTCAGATATTCCAGTGTTACTTCTCTGTCAAATGATCCCCCAAGTGCCCTCTCTTTCTGATCATATGGTATGCGAGAAGGATCGTTCAACCAAATGGGGATCGACCAGTGATACAGGTTTATGATGAGAAATTTATTACGGTTCTTCCAGTCCTCAAATATCCTCCTGTAATGGTTTAAAGCGGCTGAATTCGCTATTTTGTCAAGTTTTTCCAGCTCATTATCTTCTATTTCAGCAGATATCATCCTTCCCTTGCTGAATTCTGCATTCAGCTTCACATCATAGGTTGGCTTTGGAAAAATTCTTGACCACTCGATGCCCAGCCTGGCCGCATTCATCCCAATGGATGAAGCCAAGTCATGATCTTCTTGAAACTTGTCCCAGTATGCAACCCCATTTTCCGGTAAATCTCGGGATACATAGCCAAGATCCATATTCCTCCTATCATGACACCACGCATACCAGTCTGAATTTGTATCCGGATCTGATAAGCCCATTTCAAATTGAAAACCGCTTTCAGAAAAACCTAATTTAAAACCATTGGGTAACATTCCTATCGATTATTCCGTATATTATTAAAACATTATCTTAAACACTATTTAGTAGTATTCCTACTGTTAACTGAAACAGATCATTTTCCATACTGCATTTTCAGCGTGATCTTAGACATTCTGACATCCTCTATTACCGCGGTTTTGCCACCTACAGAGTATGTGCGATCAGCGCATTCGAGGAAAAATGTCTGTTGGACTCCTGGTAGAACCTTAGTTCCAGTCACTTTCCCAATCAGATGAATTGCTGTTCCGTTCATAATTCCATCTACTTCGCCTGACAAAGATATATTGTCCTTGATGAAAGAATCTATGATCTCGCAGGTAAGCCAGATATTGTTCAGGGTGTAATGACTTAACTTTGGAATTCTAAGTGTGTCCCGGTTGTTCTGCCATACCATCAAATAAAAATAATAACTGAGAAGATGAAGCATCTTATTATCATCAAAATATATGGCATAATCTTCCGGGTCGTCAGCAATGCCCAGATCAACAAGGCCAAGGGCCCTATCCACCATTACTATTTCTGCAGCACGTCCTGCTCTCCGGTTAACAATCACGTCACTCGGAATCAGGTTGATCGTTTCCTGATCAACATCATCAAACACAACGAGTGCCACCGTAATCCCATGATCAGATGCATTTCGGATGGCCTGGAGGTTATTTCTAAGTTTTCGTCGATCTACCGATAGTATTATTTCGCTTCTGGCCTGATGAACCATCGATTCTATTCTAGCGTCTATATTTTGTGGACCCTCAATTGTCCATATATAATACGCCTTAACTGGTTTGATGCTTTTAATACTCTCTATTTCTACATCAAGTCTCTTCACAAATTTATCCATGTCATTTACATATTTCCCAAGGGAAGACTGTACGGGAATAGCCCTGTACAGCTTTTTCCTGCCTGATGTTGATTCTACAAATCCTTTTCTTGAAAGCGACGAAAAAACGTCATAAATCCTGGGCTGAGGAATTCCAGACAATTTAACAACCCCTGACGCCGTCTGAGGACCGTGGACTAGCAAAGCAATAAGGACCTTGCTTTCATATTTGCTTAGTCCAAACCTCATAAGGTCCTGTTCAAACTGCTCTGCATTATCCATTGTCCACATAATTCCCGTCTGGCTTAAAAATTTGGTTCTTCCCATTTCAGTGTTAGTGATTTTATCAAATATTTGGATATATTATTTCCTGGGTGAATGCCAGGTATATTCAACATTGATCGAACTTAAAATGAAAAAAATGCCATAAGATTTAAACTGTGTCCGCTGAATCTGGTTATGCCGGATTCAGGTGTAGGGAGGGGGAGTTGCGTGAAACTGCCCTGGAGGCCTTGAAATAAATCTCCCCTGATTCATATGGCCCATTGGCACTTTCTTCTCTGTGGGAGAAGTAATAGGTGTATGCCATGGAATCTTCTCTCCCCGCACAGGGATGAGGGCAGGAAGTGGTATAATTCTATGGTTGGGAGTGGACACACACAGGGAGATGCATTATGAAGAGGTACAGGATGAAAAGAGGAATGTCCTGTGGCATGGCAGAATATATACAGGCACGGATTAATCTCGTGAATCCTGCTCAATACAGTTACGCAATCTTCATAATATGTGGTATTATTCCAGGAACAACCGGTCAGTCTCCACGCGCCTTTACGCTTGGCTGGGACTTAGCTAATATATTGCAGCAAATATTGCAGCGGAAGTAAAACTATGAATACAGCAATTTGTGAAGACGTTCCACACGATTAAAATAGTGCATCAAAACATAGTGCAAAAGCGAAAGTCAGATTGCATTGCCGTTCAGCTTAGCCTTGACAATTCTTGGAAGACTGTACCTGCTTTTAAACGGATGTATAAGTGTCACCTGGTATCCTAGCAGGCTTTCTTTCAGTTCACTGAAAAGATTTAACATTTCCTGAAAATTCTCCACAGCTACCAGAATAAGGATAGTCCCATAAAAATTTTCCTTGAAGGAAACATAGCTGGATTTAAGAATATCGAGAACTTTTTCTTTTATCTCATTCCTCCTCATATCTCCGTGATTTATGGAAACTATATAGAAAAGAGGATTTACACCGTTGTATCCGTTGAAGATAGGTTCACATGAAATAGCATTGCTGAAAGCCATTTCATGTATCCTACTGTTTATGGTTCTGACTCCGATTCCGGTCATGGAGGATATCTTGCTTAGCCTTGCCATGGGTTCTGCGACAAGCACCCTGAGAATGGCCAAGTCCTTAGCATCGAACTTGTAATGATTTTCGGTTATATGCTTTTGTCTTCCCAATACATTAATCTGGCCGAATGCGCTGGAGAACAGATTCAGCTGACTGTCCAGGTGCTCCTCATCGTAATGAATGACCTCCATTACGAGGCTATCAGTGGAAAGACCATACCTGTGAAGATACATAATGGTATCAAGGGTTGAGAAATTATTCCAGATCCTGTCCAGAACACTCCTGTCCGCGGAAATGTAAATGGCGGTCCTGAAAAGACCGAACGACGTCACGTCAGGAACTATATTTATTCCGCCAAGCACACCGATCTCAGAAAGCCTGTCAAATTTAGTTCTTACAGCCTTCGGGGAAATGTCCAGATATCTTGCTATCTGCCAGTACGTTGGCCTGTTATTCAAAGCGTAATTTGGCCACTGGATAAGTCGAAGTGCAGAAAGCAGTTCTCTGTCCATCTTTGGGAAGTAATCGTACCTGAGATATATAAAACGTGCCATTTAATGCTTGGTGGTGTCCAGTGCTGTATTAATAAAACCTGAATATTAAAATATTGGAGTATATGAAGAACAAAGGAAAAAGATACATAGGTGGATTGGCAGTATTAATGGCTTTAGCCATGGTTCTGTCTGTTTTTGGTGCAGTACATGTTGGATTGCAAAATCATCCTCATTCGGTAACGTCACCAAAAATTGCCAGTGACATTTCTGTTGATTCATCTGCCGGGGCAAAAGAAATTGTAACATTCACTGAAAATGGCCTTCCATCAGGCACCCACTGGTCTGTGCAATTTGGAAATCTCTTTGCAAGTTCCAGCAGTTCAAGTATAACATTCAAGGTTAGCGATGGTAGTTATAGCTATTTCGCGTATTACAGTGGATATTCTGGATATGTATTTCATGGAAACACCATTGTTTCTGGTTCATCCGTATCAGTATCCCTGGCATTTCATGCCCTAACATTCAGCAATACAGGTGCAACATCCGGATTTGCATGGGAAATAAGTGTGAAGAATGAGACAGGGTATTCAGACTCATATTATGGAAATAATGACAGCGTTACTTTCTACGTTGCAAACGGTAACTACAGTTATTCTGTAATGTCCGGGAACAGCACAATGTACAGCATGTATGAAGTCGCATCAGGTTACAGAGTGGTGTCTGGTAGCAGCATGACTGTTGATTTGAAATTTTACAGGATCAGTGTATCAGAAACTGGATTGCCTGTTTCACAGACAGGGTATTCATGGTCTGCCAGAATTTCAAACAAAACAGGCTTTAATGTTGAGATTGGAATACC
>DARE01000033.1 GCA_002503205.1 Thermoplasmatales archaeon UBA447
ATTTTAATTCTCAGAGTCTGATGCAAAGATCTATGGAGGTACATATTATGTCTATACATAACATGACTTACTATTCTGACTGGGACATGAAGTACAAGAAAAAGGGAACGCTTGTGCAGAGAAAGAGGGATACTCTCTATTACATGTACAGGGTTCACAGCATCTGGAATAAGCAGAAGAAGAGGGCATAGCCCCTAACAGACAAGTTCCTTGGCAGGATCACACCTGATGGTTTTACTGAGCCTAGGGCAAAGAGGATCATGCGCAGGCTTGATCAGGTTGCTGTGAAGTAATACGGCGCATCATTCCCTCGTGCATCACCTGTCCCCTGATCTCATTGAAGGGCTGAAAAATAACTTTCCGGAATGGAGAGATATTTGTATTCGCATGCATGCGCCTTCTGCACAGTTCACCCCTGAAGAACGTTGAGTCCCTCTATGCCACATCATACCTGTTCGAATTGGTGAAGGATGCACATTTGTTACCTGATTCCCTTGGTGACATGATCCGCAGGATAGGAATGGACAGGAACACAATGATCAGCTTCATGAAATCCATGATGAAGGATGACAGGTATCTTGCCGTTGATCTCACCCACGCATTGTAAATGAGCGAGGGCATCATATGGGCAACACTTGGCCACAACAGCATGGTTTAGTACCTTCAGCAAGTGCAGGTGCTGTTCCTTAACTAACTGGATCATGAAGAGACCGTCATATTTCCTCATGCTTCCTGGGTCGGTGAACAATGTTGCGTCACTGAAAATGACAATGCAGGAAACAAAGGTCTTAAACATTCTTCTTGTGGTTAATTCAGGTTTCTATTCAGCAAGGAACATCAGGAACCTTGATGATCAGGGCACATCATACAAAATGCCGCTGAAATGAATTCCAGAATCATAAGGTATGATCATGGAAGGGAGAGGCACTTCATGTTCCAGGATCATCCCACATTCTACTGGAAGTATTCCTCGGGAAACACTCCATCCTAAAGTTCAGGAACGATTTCTTGAGGGCTGAGGAGGAGAATGACTTCCTCAGGCACAATTCCAATGTGAAGGAATCCACCTTTGCAAAGCAAAAGAGAGGATGGGAACATGAACGGTCATTACCAGTTTCAGAGTTTCAGCGGAGATTGTGTATGACATGCTAAAATCCAGAACTGAAATAGAGCAATCATACGACACTTTCAAGCACACAATACATGCGGATCGTTCATACATGAGGGCCGATCACCAGCTTCAGGGATGGATGTTCATCAACTTCATTGCACTTATGATGCATTACCGCATATATGCCATGCTGAAGTCAAAGGGCATGCAGAGGAAACATTCCCCCGGTGATGTGCTCGTCCACCTTAAAAGAGTGAACAGGCTCAAGGTAGGCGACGAATGGCAAATATCGGAGATACCGAAGAAGTCAAGGATCATAATTGACGGGCTGGTCATACCAATTATGTAAATTGGCGGGAGTTAGAGGTTAAGGCTAAACACAGCAATATGAACTTCAGGTCTAATCTTGTTAAAAATTGTATACATATATAGAATTGAGCAGTAAAGTATTAGTTAAGGAGTATTAATCAAAATCACAATAAGTCATCTTGAATTATCAATGACTTATTTGCTTGTTTATCCTATCAATCGCCACTTGAATCTTGTCTATTTCTAGTTCCGTGTGTCTCATTTTTTCATATATTTCCACGGCCTTTTTAAGAAATTCCAGAGCCTTTTCATATAACCCCTGCTCTTCGAAGAGAAGACCTAAATTTGTCAATCTTATAGCAACATCCATGTGTAAGGTTCCGAAAATCTTCTGATCAATTTGAAGGGCATCAGAAAAGAATTTTTGAGCAAGATCATATTTTTTCTGATTCAAATAAAAAGAGCCAATGTTATTAAGATCCGTCGCGACGTCCGGATTGTTATCTCCCAGTACTTTCCTATGAATCTCATAAGCCCTCAAAAGCAGAGGTTCTGCCCTTTGATAGTTGCCTTGGATAGTATAAAGGGAACCGAGGTTGTTAAGATAAGTTGCCAGAGAAATGCTGTCATTATCCGGTATATTGTCTGCTATTTTAATAGCCTCCTCTAGCAATATCCTCGCTCTGCTGTAATGTTCCATATCAAAGTAGAGCATCCCCAGGTTGTTAAGTGAAATTGCAACGTCAGGATGGGAATCACCCATCTGTTCCCGTTCAATCTCCAGAGCTTTCTGGAACGCTTTCTCTGCTTTATTATATTTCTTTAGCCTTTTAAACATCAAACCACTATTTGTTAGATTGATGGCCTTTCTTGGTGAGCGTTTTTCAAACAAGCGGTGTCATGGTTAAAATCCCTTTTACTTATATGATTATTTCTTTTACATTAATCTGCAATTGGATTACTATTGTGTATTCATTTACGGAATGAAGAATTAAGGCAATAACTTGAAGAGTTCAAATCTTGGAACAATCATTGTAGTGGAGAATGCTAAGAATCTTGGAAAATTAGTTAACATTTGAAAGTAGTGTTGGCGAGCAATAGCATTTCATTATTATTTTCAGAATTTTTTTTATTTTTTGAGTGAGGTAGCCTAAGACCCATACAGGGATGAGAAAAATCAATCCTATTCTACCTTTTCCTTTACTGGACTAAAGATTTTAAGCCAAGCGTTGCATGGAGGATAATCAATGCATACAAATATTCAGAATGTTAGGGATTTGTGTTTATTCTAACTGTACATTTCTCCGTTCTCATACTTATAAAATCTCGCACCACACGTTGGGATCAGCTGAATTCAACTGTCGGGAATATGTCAGATGCGAAATGGAGTCTGCATCTGGGCAGAGCGGAAATGTATGTCACTAGAATGCAAATATTCAGTCAGGAAAATTACTAGAAGATCCGCCCCCCCGATAACATTTCTTCGGAGGTGTTTAAACATACAGCAGCTCAGGATATACTTTTCTCGTCCTCAATTAGTTCTCTGCACATTTTAGATATCTGTTCCACATTCACGCTTTTTCCTGTAGATACTGAAATGTCCTTGATCATTCCAACCAATTTGGTGAGCATATCATCAGGAATGTCTATGTTTAAAGTTCTAAGGATATTTTTTATCATATGTTTGCCTGTGTATACGTTGATTGAATATTTACTTCCAGTAAATACCCTTGAGGAAGCTGCGTGGGTACCGGCAGTGTGCACAGACGTATTTTCTCCAAATACAGGGAAGTTAGCATCAAAGAGTGATGGACCAATTTTTTCCAGAATCAAGTCATGTAGAAAATCATAACATTTGAGGAGAGATTTGATATTGACCCCAGTCTTTTGACCCTCCAATTCCAATATGCTTACAATAGAGGCTAGATCAGTTATGCCATTCCGTTCACCAATTCCAAATATAGAGCAGTCCACATAATCTGCACCTGCTTCTATTCCCGCAAGTGCATTGGCGACGGAGGAACCATTATCGTTATGGCAATGCACTTCGAGCATAGAACTGACATTCTTCTTTACCAGTTCCACAATATTCCTCATTCTAAAAGGAGTTGCTAGACCCTTAGTGTCAGGTAATTGAATGACATCGGCACCAGCTTCTGAAACTTTAGTTGCCAGACTTATCAGTTCCTTATCGGTAAACCTTGTTACATCAACTAGGCCAACCTCAACTATCCTTCCCTTGGATGATGCATATCTTACAGCTTTCAGTACGCTATCCATGTCTTCCAAAGTAAATGGAAGATGTAAAGAAATATTCGCTCCAGTTGAATAAATTTTGTCAATATCAAGCTCCAATGTTCTGCCAAGACCGAAAACCTCTTTGAAATAGTTTCTCTCAACTATCTTTCTGGTTATCTCCTCCTCAGATATATGTGCAGACGGGTATGAAACCAGAGCTCTGGTAATGCCAGAATTTCCAAGAATCTCTGCCATTTTCAATTTCTCATCAATTGTAAAACTGAATCCGGGAGTTTGCAAACCCTCCCTAAGTGTATCGTCCGTAATCATAGAAATGGATAGTCAAAACATATTATAATTTGCTATCAAACCGGTTATATGTTAAATGCTGATTGAGCGCAGAATTATTTTAAGTATCTAACTATTTTTCCTCAGATGATTTTGTCTCTTTTCAGGACATCTATCTCATTTTCTGAGAATCCTAAGAACTTCAATATTTCTTCATCATTTTCACCAAGTTCAGG
The DNA here is from genome assembly GCA_002503205.1 of Thermoplasmatales archaeon UBA447. Taxonomy (GTDB): domain Archaea; phylum Thermoplasmatota; class Thermoplasmata; order Thermoplasmatales; family Thermoplasmataceae; genus UBA447. The sequence continues at coordinate 4,183 of DARE01000033.1, forward strand.
TGGGTCCCTAATGTATCTTCCACCTAAGGGTGTTGCGGGTACCGTGATATCCTTACCTTTGTATCTTTCTGTAAACATCTTTGGCCTTGCGTGAGGATCTTCAAGAAGTTCCCAAGGGCGATGGAGGGTAGCATAGCTTACATTGATCCGGTCTAAAGTTTTGAAAAGTTCTTGTGAGTCAATGGTCATTATCTTTTCTTCCAGTATTGGAATTAGAGTATTCCTTTTTGAGTAACGACCTTCATTTCTGTCGAGAGATGGGTCATCTTTAAGTTCTGGTACGAGAGCTTTGCTGAATTCCTTCCATTGCATATCTGTAGTGACGGCAATGAAAATTTTCCCTCCGTCCTTGGTTTCAAAGAAATCATATATTCCCCAAGCAAAACCTTCCTCATTTATAGGTTTCAGAGGTTTATTCAGTATCTGATAAGTGGAAATGTGTTGACCCATGAAAAACATGGCAGTTTCAAAGAGACCAACATCGATATATTTTCCCATGCCAGTCTTTTCCCTTTCCATTAGGGCATTCAATATACCAATAACTCCGAACATTGCAGCACCCATATCTACAAGTGAAGCACCAACTCTCATGGGTCTGCCAGTTAAGCCGGTCATATATGCAAGTCCACTGTGAACTTCAATTGGATAATCAAGCGACTTTCTCTTCTCGTACTGTCCTTTCCCATATCCTTTGAGAGAAAGATAAATGAGCCCGGGATTATTTTTAGAGAGTTCACTATAGGAAAAACCTAACCTATCCAATGTGCCGTAACTCAGGTTATCTATGATAATATCTGCCTTCATTGATAACTTCCCTAAAATATCCTTCCCCCTTTCATCCGTTAAGTTAATCGCTATGCTTCGTTTATTTCGGTTGTAATATGGAAATGAACCTGAGCTTTGATTTGTAAGCCTTCTCGAAACATCCCCTTCACCTGGTTTCTCAATCTTCACGACATCGTAACCCAAATCAGACAGTATGAGCCCTGCAGACGGTCCAGCAACTATGTGCCCCAGTTCAAGAACTAGTACCAACTTTATGACCCCCTTCCGCTATGATTTTGGTGTAACAATTCTAAAGAACTCATCTCTCTGAAGCTAATGCAAAACATATAAATTCTCCATAAAAACATTCTAACATCCCTTTTATTTCCTTGTCTCAAACTTCATTATATTTGCATACATCAGCAACGTACGTTTTGACATCCGAACTCTTTTAATATTTATTGTTGGAAATGGCTCAAAATTGGCAATTTTCATATTGATACAACCTGCAATTCACTAAAAGCTTTAAGGACGTCAGTAAAGAAGAGATAAAATTCAGATGAATGTAAATATCGAAAATTATAGGTTCTCTGTTTCACCGCAAAGCTGTGAGTATTCCTATGTATAAGCACCGCTCGGCTCACTGTCATATTCAAAGTAAGATTTCGGTATAATTAAGAGTATATTCTAACACTATAGAGGGACTATTTAATAAAGCGGGAAAAATGTACAATACATGAAAGTGAGAGTATTAGATCCGTTCGAAGACGGAAAGCAAATATGGCTGGGAGACGAGAAGGGTATGGTGAGAAAGGTTTTTCGGACAATAGACAGGGACCAATGCAACTCAGAGTACTTTGTAAGCGGAATCACATATTTTGAGCCGGGTGAATCATCCTCTCTTCATAATCATCCCAATTCTGAGGAGATTGATTTCATCATTCAGGGCAGTGGAGTGGTGGAAAGTGATAACGAGACGCTACCTTTCAAAAGCATGCAGTATATGTTCATACCTAAGGGAGTAATGCATAGGCACTATAATACTGGCAGAGACACAATGATTCTATTATGGACATATACACCACCTGGAGAATTGCCAAAGGACTGATTCAGTGGAATAGATGAATGAAAGAAGGATTGCTAGGGAAACTCTTTCCCAAGAATTCAAAAATAAATTCATTGCCTTGGGGAAAGACCCTGTTATTTGTGTCCCTATTCTGGATTTCTCAGTTAATACCAAGAATATCCTTGCAGAAAGGAAGGCTGATTTGAATCTGGTTGAGATCAGGTCAGATTTTCTTTTATCATACGGATTCAATCCGGATGAATGTATGGGATTTCTGAAACAATTAGGAATACCCTTTGTTTTTACCATGAGATCTCCTATCGAAGGTGGTCGGGTAAAATTGTCATCTGAGGCACGTATGAATTATCTAGAAAGGTCAATCTCATTCGACCCAGCTTTTATTGATATAGAACTTTCAACCATAATGGAGAACGAGTTGAGATCTAAAAAGCTGATTGAAAACGCTCACTCCAGAAACATAGGCGTAATAGTTTCACATCATGATTTCAATGGTACTCCAGACATAGGAACACTTGAAAAAATTGCTGGGGATGAGGCAAAATCGGGTGCTGATATGCTAAAGATAGCTACTTATATAAATGAAACTGCCGATATTTTATCTCTGCTGGAGGCAACATATTCGGTCAGAAAATCTCTTAGGAAACCAATGGCAATCATGGGCATGGGCAGACTTGGAAGAATTACAAGGGTTGCCGCAGTCTCTCTTGGTTCAGATCTTGTTTATGCTGATCTTGTAGGTTCATCAGCCTCAGGGCAGGTACCATATAACAGAATGAGGGAAATGGTCCAGTCCCTTTACTTTTAAATACAGGTGAATTGTAATGTGGAAAATACTTTTTGATGATTTGAACGGATTCAGACAGGTCACTTTTGAACCTGGAAAAATTGAGAAAGATTATGTGAGGATCAAACCTGAATTCATTGGCGTATGCGGATCAGATAAGAACATTGTTTTTGGTGGAAGAGGAAAGGTAAAGGAAGCAATCTCACTTGGTCATGAAATATCTGGGTTTGTTCTTGACGGAGAAGGTTCGGACATGCAAGGAAAATCGGTTAGAAAAGGAGACAAGGTTGTAGTGTTTCCAAATTATTTCTGTGGAGAATGTCCTGATTGTAAAGCTGGCCATGTAAACACCTGCAGGAATAAAATATCAATCGGCGTTAATTCCAATGGTGGACTTAGCGAAGTCTTTGATCTCCCATCTAAATTTCTACTGAAGATAGATAACTCGCTTGAATTGCGTTATGCAGCACTTATTGAGCCAGTTGCTGTAATGCGCAGAGCACTCGCCAAGTTTGAAGACAGATCCAAGCAGCTAATTATCATTGGCGGCGGTAGCACTGGAACTATAGCGTACATTCTTGCAGATATATTAAATTTCACGGAACCAATTATTCTGGAATCTTCCCCCGAAAAGGTTTCCCTTCTAAAGTCAAAGGGATTCAGGGTTATTAATATCGGAGACATTGAGCAAACAAAGGAGATTCACGCGTCCCCACCTCTGAATGTGCTTGATACGGTTGGCCGGTCAGCAACCGTAGATGTATGGCTCAAAATGGCTAAATCACACGTTTCAGGTTCACAGGTCATCATAACTGGATTAGATGAATACGAATATAGTGTATCTCAATCAGTGATCATAAGAAAGGAACTCAGTCTCAATGGTTCAATTATTTACGATAAGGCAGATTTCATCAGCTCCGCAGAAATAATGACCAAAAACTTCTCACGATTTGATGTACTTATGGATTATGAAGGGTCAATCAAAGATCTAGACAAATGGCTCATTCCTGCAATGAAGAGAAATGACATTTTAAAAATATTGATTAAATTATGAGAAGTTTTTACCAGAAGAATGATCTTCTTGAATATGAATAATCAATATAAATTGATTTGGTCTTTGTATAATTGTTTATGGAGGTTAGACCAAGCTCCTCTCCGAAACCTGATTTTCTCGTACCCAGATATGGAAGAGAATATTCTATCCCCGTAGGTCCCTGATTTACGAAGGTTACACCTGCATCGATCTGATCTATTGAACGGAAAGCTGCCTGCAGATCCTTTGTATATATAGCAGACACAAGTCCGTATTCTGTGCAGTTAGCAACTTCTATGGCATCATTAAGATCATCAACAGGTATAAGACTCACCACAGGCCCAAAGATCTCCTCCTGAGAAAGGGGATCCTTTCTGTCCACGTCACTGAATACAGTTGGTTCTATAAAGTACCCTTTGTCAGGATTAGTGGGGTATTCCCTCTTGCCAAGTTTGAGGTCAATTCCCCTCTCATGCCCATCTGTTATATATGAGGTTACTGTTCTGTACTGTTTGAGAGAAGCGACCGGCCCCATCATTGTTTCTTTTTCCATACCATTACCTACTTTTATATTCCTCGCTCTATTTATGAATTTTTCACAGAATACATCATAAACGGAGCGTTCCACAAGTATTCTGGAACCAGCTGTACAACGTTGACCAGCATTACTGAATGATGCAAATAACAGACTAGACACTGCAAGTTCAATATCAGCATCAGACAGCACAATTGCCGGATCCTTTCCTCCAAGTTCAAGAATCTGCCTTCTTCTGAACTTTCCATTTATCTCAGAAAGCCTATTTCCAACCTCGCTACCACCAGTAAATGCCAGAAATTTGCACCTCTCGTCATTCAGTATAATTTCAGATATCCTACTAGCTTCTCCGTGCAAGGTATTTATAACCCCAGATGGCAATTCTGCCTTCTGGAACAGCTCTGATATCTTTCCCCCTACAGCAGCAGTGACTGAGGAGGGTTTGAATATGACGGTATTTCCGTGAAGTAGTGCTGGTGCTATGTTCCAGAATGGTATCGAAAAAGGTGAGTTGAATGGAGTTACAACAAATACTATGCCCAGAGGTCTTCTTACAGTCGCCGAAAATATGGTATCCTGCTCACTTTGTACCACTGTTGAGGTAGTCCTCCTGGTCTCCCCATAATAATAGTACAAAACCTTGTAAGCATTATTCACCTCGTTGTAAGACTCCTTGTATGGTTTACCCTGTTCCTGTGTAATTAGAACTGCTATCTCTTTCCTCTCACCGTCAATAAGATCGGCAACCCTTTTTAGGTACTCAGCCCTCTTTGTAATATTTAGCTTGCTCCATTCTTCAAAAGCAACATTCGCCGAGTTAACCGAGTCCTTGATCTGTTGGTCATCTGCCATGAAAACATCTGCAATGGGTTCCAAGGTGGCAGGATTTAAGGTTGCGAATTTATTTTTCGTTCTTTCAGATTTACCATTTATTAAAGGCATAATCTCCTTCATATCGCATTCCCCTTATTGTCGAACATATAGGCAAGTTTTCCTTTGTAAAGGTCAGTTATAGACCAGTAACCGGTGATCGGAACATCAGGCTGAAGTTCGGTTGGTACCTCTATGAGACCAGGTTCACCATCATTTATGAATTCCTTTAAGGTAGGGAGGAGTTCAGAAGGTTTCTCTACCTTTGCTCCCTTAATTCCAGTGGATCTAGCAAGGCCCACAAAGTCAGGATTATACATTTCATGTTTTTTATCAAAGAAGGCTGTTCCCGTGAATCTCTTGTCGAAGTAACCTCTCTGGAGTCCCTGAATGGTCCCGAAACTGTAATTATTCATTACCAGGAACGTAACATCAATATTGTACTGTTTTGCCGTAAATAGGGAGGAAATTGTCGAGGTAAGTCCACCATCACCTACTACACATATAACGTTCAGTGTATCATCACCAAGTTTGGCACCAAGGGAAGCTGGCGGCGAGAATCCCATGGTCGCAAGGCCGCCTGGTGTGATAAAATTTTTCGGTTTATTTAGTTTCAGATACTGGGCTATTCCATTCTTGCTCCATCCAACATCAGTTACAAGACATGTGGAGTAATCAGTGTTAACATATTCCTGAAGGGTCTTAGTAATAAAATCAGGCCTGATAAAAGGAGTTTCCGACTTGATGCGCATAAAATTGTCAAAATATTCGTTGAGGTCTGTTTTGTGTTTTTCAAACCACGTTTTCCCGGCTATTTGACCTTTCCTTATTCTGTTTGCAAGTTTCTTGATTATCAAATCAAGTGTAGCCTTTATATCACCAATGATGAACAGATCCTCTGGGTAATTTTTTGCTGATTCACTTTCATCTATGTCTATCCTCAGAAGCTTTGATTTATTGAAATCGAAACTGTATCCATTGACCCATGAGCTTGAGTTCACTTCTCCAAATCTCGTTCCAAGCGCTATTATCAGGTCAGATTGAATTGTAGCTTTATTTGCTGATGGATTACCCCAACCTCCCAGATATCCCAGGGAATTAGGATGTAATTCCGAAAATACTCCTTTTCCGTTCAGAGTGGAGACAACAGGTGCGTTGAGTATTTCAGTAAAATTAAGTAAACTCTGTTCCGCCTCTGATATCCTTGCTCCTCCTCCTACTAGAATGAGAGGTTTTTCGCTGTTCAGGATCAGGCTGATCGCACTATCTATCTTATCTTCTGTAGGCGTGATTCTATTTCGGTTAAGGCGATATATTTCCCTGAATAAATTATGGTATTTGGTTTTCTGATTGAATATCTGCATGGGAACATCTACAAGCACAGGCCCAGGTCTCCCAGAGGTCGCCATTGAAAAAGCACGTGCCAAAATTCTCTCAATATTCTCTATATGTGATACCTTCCAGACTCTCTTTGAAAATGGCAAATAGGAGAGGTATTGAGCCATATCAGTAATCATATTCATTTCCTGATGAGGTCCAGCTCCTTCATACAGTGAAGGGGCATCTCCAGATATTACCACCATTGCACTAGAGTCAAATGCGGCTGTAGCTACTCCAGTTGCAGCGTTCAATAGCCCAGGACCGACGTGTGTTGCTACTACGCCTGGTTTATGGCTTGTCCTGAAATACCCATCTCCCATATGAGCAGCTATCTGCTCGTGCCTTACTGATATCAGATTTATAGGTGTATCATAAATTGCATCGTACAGACCAAGAATTGTATGCCCAGTCAATGTAAATAAAAATTCAGTCTCCTGTTTTTTGAGGTATTCTGATATTACCTCGCCACCAGATTTTTCTTCATTACCAATATTTTCTGTCATATGTGTATCTTAATTCAATGCTGAAGAAAAATATGACCTCTAATGTGTTATAAAGGAACCCATTCACCCGAACTACACTTTGTATTTAAACAAGCCTATGCATTTAAAAATAGGATTAATTGTAAGAGTTTAAAAAAATAATAAAAAATTTTGGTGAACTATTTTATTTATGGTGCTCCCTCTCCGCGGAATTTAAGTGGCCTGTACCTTGTGAAGACTACGGATCCAAGGAAGTAAACAACACCAACAAATATCATTATTATCATTCCCTCTGTGTAGGCCTTCGTTACCAGTATGGTTACACCGAAGACCAGAGGTATGACTATTCCCCAAAGGGTCTCCCAAAATCCGATATGACCTCCCCATTGACCAGCCAGTTTTTTGGGAACTATAAAGGACGCTGCAGACCACTGGATACCGGACCACCTAAGACAGAAGAAAGTGATCATTAGTATTTCCACTGCTGTTATAGGCGATGTTGAAAATACAGTTGCAGCAAGTCCCAGAGTAACTCCCAAAGAGCTCACGGAAAAGCCAATCTTCATTGCACGATTTGGGCCTATCTTTCGTATTAAATAGTCAACTACGAATCCACCTATATTTTCCCCCACAAAACCCATTCCCCAGATCAGAGCGGTATAGCCAAGTGTTAATGTCAGCGTGAAGTGCCTTGCAACTGAAAGGTATAGCGGAAGAAATGCCAGCAGTCCATAAAATATTCCTGCCTGAGCCCCCAAACCCTGCTGAAAACCCCAGTAATCCATTGTTCCAAACCATTGATATACGTTAACTTTGCTCTGGTCCACAACAGGGTCTTGATTTTTCCTAATATACTCCAGCTCTGCTTTGGAGATTCTCGGATGCGTTTCTGGTGTATCATACAGGTTATAGATCAAAACGAATACAAAGACTATAGTCAGAAGACCACTGAAGATAAACGCATATCTCCAAGCAACATCACTGGGAATTATCAGATCAAAGCCAAGTAGAACCAGTGAACCCAGAACAATTCCCACATTAACTCCAGAATCACTGATAGTACCTCCTCTTGCCTTTTCCCTTGTTGTCATCCAATTGGAAGTTATCTTGACAACTCCTGGAAAACCAACAGCCTCTGCGATTCCAAGAAACACTCTTGCAATTGCAAGATACAGGAAATCAAAGGCACCAGCCGTTATTACCTGCACGGAACCCCATGCGAACCCCGAGGATGCCATCAAAAGCCTGAGACCCTTTCGATCCATGAGAATCCCAACTACTGGATTCATTATGAGATAACCATATGTGAATCCATCACCGATGACAGCCTGCTCCACCCCATTAAGGTGGTAGAGAGTAGTAAGAACAGGTAGCGCTGAACTTACCAATCCTCTATCTATGTAATCAAAGGTGATCAATCCAAACAGGGTCAAGATAATAGTCCATCGAACATGGCCCACCCTGATCGGATTCAAACCCTCCCCCGATCCCTTCTCCGTTTCAACAGTCATAATGGATTAAATACAGAAATTGTATATTTAGCTGCATTCTAACTGGTTTAAAAATTTTTCTAATTCAAGACTCCGTGAATTATACTATGATGATAGGTGTGTCATGTTTTAGCAAAATACGATTTTCACTATCCTTCTCGATCTCTTTTCCCTCTCAACTGTTGAATAATGGCATGAGATTTTATGTAATGATATTCAGGCCTATTGCCATATTTTTTCATCTGTTTTGTACCTGTAAGCGATTGTCTGGTATAGTCCACTAATGTGAAATAGTTAGTAAGATTCGGCATACACCGATGATTTAATGAAAGTTGAGACATCTTATATGATAAGTCTAAAAAATAGGGAGTCTGGCAATATATTCTTTACATTGGCATAACAGTAAACTCCTCAGAGGTATATGGCGTCCAAACATTCGTCAAACAACTATATGCATTATTTCCTTCTTTGATATGTTCCTGATCTGATTAATTAGGACAATGTAGTTGTATACTATAATCTTCCCACCAAAAGTAAAATCTTAGTTCCTGTTACGGATGTACAACAGGTATTCGGAAGTTTCTCAATAAGGGAAAATCTACACGTAACTCAGCTGAGATTGTACAGACAATATTCCGGAATCGATATTCCAAATCAACAATATCTATAATAACAGAGGTAACACTTGAAGAGGTTAAAAGGTTCCATTATAGATCCTTAGAGAGAAAATACATTGCAATATTCCTTGATGAATTATTCTTTTACCTTAGAAGGGATAAAGTGTAGAAGAATCCCGACCGGTCCATTCGGTAAGAATATGAGATTTGGGTTTTTGGCTGCAAAATATGGCTTTGCATAGTGCAGAATCATAGTATCTTTCATTTCAACT
>DARE01000043.1 GCA_002503205.1 Thermoplasmatales archaeon UBA447
TATATTTGTAAACGTTATGCAACATTTTGACTGAAATCTTAGAGTTATAATATTCAATTCAGATCTTTATTAATAATAAACATTTCAATTCAAAACGATTCGCGTATTTTTAAATTTGCACGCCACTAATCATTTACTCAATGGGTTTCGGATATCTAAGCCTGGTATGTTAGCAAAATTGGCCACATTTTCAGTCAAGATGTTCGCTATGCCGTTTTCTTTTGCGGTCTCCGCAATTAGGGTATCAAGAAAAGGTGTCTTGAAAGTTCTTGAAATATTAATGGCAGCAATAACGGTGCGATGATTGTAATCCACTTTCTGCCAATTGGTGGATATGATAAATGATTCTACAATTACTCTCGCAGACTCCACTTCAACACCAAGTTTACGCGTTAGTGCGTTATACAGCTCAACCAATATCTGATTGGATATGACTCCCCTCTGCTTCCCCATAAAAATCCTGCTGACTAGGGATCTGCAAATTTCCCTCTTTTCCGGTTCGCTTCGGTCATATGCGTAACAGAGAATATTTGTATCGTAAAATAGTTCATCACTCATATAGTTCTTCTCTTTTGAAATTCCATTGTTTCATCTGAATTCCTTCATTCAATAACTTCATGTTTTTATTAAGAATCTCATCCTGGTCACTTTTTAGCCATTCATCAATTGCCTCGTTGAATGCCTTTGCAAGAGAGCCTTTCTTATTTCCATATTTCAGTCTGGCTTTTTCCTTGAACCTTCTTTCAAGAGATTCATCTATATTCACTGTTATTGTCTTGCTCATGTTTTACAATAATCTCATAGATATTAAACATTTACACTTTCAATCTGTTTAAATATTCACTTCATTTAAATGGAAGTAACCTGAACTCTTTAACCTTAACACAAATTTTTTTTTAGTAAGCTGAACCCGTGTTATATGGGATCAGATCATTGCAATGGCAATGATCAAGGCCGTTGACCCCTTGCCTTTAAGACTGGTGGCATCAAGATTCCAGAAAATGTATATCTCCAGATCACCGAAGCCAGATCTGGATCCTGACGATCTGTCAAGGATTCTCGGATTTGTGGCGCATCATTTTCCCGATCTTTAAGAAATGTTTAGGAAACTCATGGAACCCGGTGGTCTGCCTTTCTACGATATGGCACCCATCATATCATACTCAAAGAACCTCATACCAGCGGAGAAGGGTTACACCCCAGATCATGAATATAAGAATCAGGTCACAGTAATACTGGCATTCTGCGTAACTTACCCAGTTGTTCTGGCCATCTTCATTTGCTAAATGTTTTTATGAGCCCAAGAAATCTCCCTGTGCAGTAGAGGATAGCCAGGGTGCAGCATTTAAGACTGGTATCATATTACCGTCGGCCATGTTACCATACACATAAGTGAGAACTATTCCGATCTTCCTGTTCAGGGAAAATTGGTCAGGTACTATACCTCTCCTTCTGTTTGTATCAATTATGGACAGAGTATGCGTGTTCTCAAACACATAATCATATATGTCAGATGTATCGTATGCTGAGTCTGCAAGAATATAGGAGAAATTCCTCACAGAATCCACCATGCCATGGGATACACGGGAATCATGGATATTCCCCTTTCTGATTATCCAGTCCATGATCACGAGGGAATCAATGTCCAGTGTCGTATGGCACCTCCTGCCATATGTCCATCCATATGTTATTCCGGATAGTCCACCATAATGGTCTTTGTAATTTCCCCAGTATTTCCTTCACATTGCAGTGGAATACTTGCATGTGTGAATCATGAATGAATCAATGGCAGCACATTCCTTCATGGGATACGGGATTACTATCTCACGTTTCATTGCATGGAGACCCATTGATCGTACCCTTCTTGATAAAGTCTGGAATGAGGGCGTATCAATAAGGCCAGCCATTTCAAGATATTCCTCATGGTTGGTTAGCAATATCTCTGAGGATCTGCATGGGATATTGAATATCTGCAACAGTATGAGGATCTTAAGTATCTGCTTATCCGAGTATTTCCTCCTCCTATGATCGGGCGATAATATATTGCCCATCGAATCACGATCTGCGAGATATGCTTTGTTGGATACCCCAATATTATCATTTTGTCAATAATGTTCGAAATCTGTCAGACCATTAATGAAATACGAGACACCTCTTTATATAAAATTTAATTTAGGTTCTTACTGTTGTGACGGAAATATATTAAAGAACAATACAGTTCCAGATAAGGGGGATATGAGTACCGTAAATAATCAACCAAATATACCTGATGAAGTTGTTGATGACCGCGGGATTATTAAAAAAATTCAGTTATACATACCAGGATTCCGAGCTTATAGAATTGGCGATGATCTGAGAGTCGCTGATGAACTCCTAAGAAGACAGATCTCATCGAATTTTGATTCAGCCATTAAAAATCTGACCAATGCAAGGTCAGAACTAGCCTATGAGGGGGATTTCAATAACCTGTCAATGATTGGGTCCGCCATCTCTTTGATTCAGCAGTTATCAGGAGAGATTCTTCACTCAGCCCAGGGATATACGGGCATTTCACCTGCAATCAGGATTGATGCACAGAAGTTGCGAAATCTCTATGATTACGATCTGAGTTTTCTCGACTCCGGTGACCAGATTGCAAGATCCTCTGATTTGGAGTCTCTTATAATCTCCGGTGATATACAGGGTATTAGCCAGAAAATCATTGATATAAAAAACGCAGTCGAAAAGGTTCGATCTAGCTGGGAAAAAAGACTTGAAAGTGTAGAAGGGATATCACTACAGGCAAAGGGTGATGGAAATTGATAGGAAAGAGATCATCTAAGATCCCAGATAAGGGTGGTAGTGTTGCTGGGTCCATAACAATTGCATGGGAGACCCAGTTCAAGGAAGGAAATGTAATGTGGAAGGTTCCCAGGCTTATACGGCTCAATGACAACATAGTTGTGAGAGAGGATGAAACTGCTGTGTTTTACAGGGATGGTAAGGTTCTCACATACTTTGACCAGGCCAACCGATACGCACTGACAGATTTCAATGCCCCCATTGTTCAGGGTCTCCTCAAATTTTTTGCAGGTGTTCAGCAGCAGGCGGAAGTATACTACATTCAGAGAAGATTTCTGGATGGAAAGTACGGAAGCACCCAGCCATATCAATTTACTGATCCCACATTTGGAATTGTTAGCCTGAAGGTTTATGGTGAATACAGATGGAGGATTTCATCACCTGAGAATTTCATAAACCAGTTTGTTGGAACATTCAACCTTGAAACTTCCGAGGAAGTGGAATCGAGAATAAAAGAACAGATGGTCATCCTTGTTTATAATGCAATTGGCAAGATGAAAGACAAGGGATTGAAGGTTACAGACATTCCGGCCAATCTATTAAACATAGAACAGGTGGTTCTTGCAGAATCTCCTGACCAGTTCCAACAGTATGGAATAGAGATCAACAAATTGTCTGGCCTCAACGTTAGCCTCCCTGATGAGGTTCAGAAGGCTGTAGACAAAAGATCCGAGATGTCTGTTCTTGGCGTAAATTACCTGCAACTGCAGGCTGGCGAAGCCATGGTCGACGCTGCGAAGAATCCGACTGGCGTCGCAGGTGCAGGAGCCGGGATTGGAATAGGGCTCGGTGCGGGAGCTGGAATGGGCTATGCAATGGGCGGGCAGATGATGGGAGGTATGGCGGGAGGTTTTAACCAGCCCCAGACAAGGTCCTGCCCCAAGTGCGGAACACTTGTCCCCGCCTCATCTTCATTCTGCCCAAACTGCGGCAACCCGATGCAGCCTCCACAGTCCACATCTGCATTAAAGTGCCCGAAGTGTGGAACTGAGGCACCTGCTGGCACAAAATTCTGCCCAAACTGCGGAACCAGCCTTGCCCCACAGATGGTGAAGTGTTCAAGCTGCGGTCACGAATCACCACTTGGAACAAAATTCTGCCCAAACTGCGGCAAACAATTGTGAGGTGTATAAAGAATGTACTGTGAAAAATGCGGAAAACAACTACCGGACGATGCAATATTCTGTTCGAAGTGTGGTGCCAGGGTTAACGGCACTGCCAGTACGTCGAACAACCAACAGACAGTGGTACAGAGTCAAACACAGCAGATCCTTGCACCGGCAAGTGTGCAGGAACTGAAATGCCCAAGCTGTGGGGCACCATTAAAACCACAACTTGGAGAGATGGTCATTACCTGCGAATTCTGTGGTGCAAGTGTATGCTTGAACAATGAAGGGTGGAAGAATATCGATAAACACACCATGCTTCCGTTGAAAATAGCTGATCAGGATGCAATTGTTGCAAAACTGAAGGAGCACATGGACAGGGGCCTACTCAGAAGACACCTTGAGGAGGAGTCAAAGATGGAGCAGTTAAGCCTGGCTTACATCCCATACTGGGTGGTAACTGTCTCTGCTAGAACAAATTTCACAGCGGTTAGCGAAGCCTCCACTGTCGGCACTATGGCAGGAAGCGTTGCCCTCATGGCACTCATGGGTGGAGCCATGGGCGGCCGCCGGGGAATGGGTATGGGACTGATGGAAGGCGGCCTTATGGGAGGAATGATGGGTGCTGGCATGGGGATGGGTGGAAACAACCTCAGATCGTATAACTATGACCAGGTTTACAATTACCCGGTTGTGGCAGTGAAGGATCTGATGGAATACCAGCCGAAGGACTTTTCATTCAGGCTGTCAGAACGGGCAATTTTTGATGTTTCAAAGATACCTAAGGGAATCAAGGTTCTAAACGGGGATGTCAGTGAAGATTCAGCCAAATATGAAGCAAAGACCTATGTCGACCAGCTTCAGAGTCAGAAGGTCCATCAAATGCATCACATGGTCCAGAAAATTCAGACCCAGGACGATGTCACAGATCCGGAGCTTGTCCATGTGCCTGTTTGGTTTGCGAAATTTTCCTACAAGGGGCGGGAAATGTCTCTGGTTGTTGATGGAAATTCCGGCAATATAATCAATAGCATAGGACTGGAGACAACACGATAACTCCTTAACCCTTACATTTGTCAGACATTTTTCATATTTTCACTCAGTATATACTGATTCTGACTAAAAATTGAATAAAACAGATCTTAATAATTTCAATTGTCTAAAGGTGCTGTCATTTGGCTATTTCTATGATCCAGGAATATCATGGCCAAAAGTTCTCCTTTCATTTATTGCATTGAAATCTGTTCCATTTAATGCACCCTTTTCACTATCGTTATACCAGTTGGACAGCATCTCTGGAGAATCTAATAGATATTTTGGGTGTAAATCTAAAATTTTCTACAACACATAAGGCAATACAGACGCCTTCCGGATGGGCCATTCTCCAAAAGAGTGGAAGGTGGCTGCGATTGTAGTTACACACTATGGGCTCTTTCAACTGCACTCTACAACTGAAGAGGGATTAGAAGCTAAATTATGGGCATTAAGGCCAGGATTTATCAGGCGCTGGAATTCATCGTCAACTCTTTTTCACCAACTTCCATCCTCTTAAATGGCATATGCTATGAGATATGGCCTTGAGTCTCATTTTTTGGCCATAATCCACACTCGTAGTATTCCCTCTTCCCCAATCTTCCATAATGTATTCAAAAATGGGGCAGATTAGAATCTGTATCGGGATTGTATTGTCTAAATTTGCGTTTGCATTTTACTCTAGTCTTTGAAAATAATTATATTGAATTGAAACCTATGGCAGAGTCTTAATGCTAACTGAGGATATGTTCGTAGTTCTCATAGTCTTCATCATTTCAGTTATCCTTCTAATAAGCAACCGCATAAGATATGACATAATTGGTATCGGAGCCGTATTTGTTCTGGTGGTCTTTGGAATTTCAAAGATATCCACATTAACAGCGGAAATAGGCAGCCTTCCGGTCCTTCTTCTGGGAATTGTAATGGTGGTAAGCCGCTCCGTTTCCGAGTCAGGGCTTATAGACAAGTTTGCAGAGAGGATGGCCAAATTCGTCTCCAATGGGCCGATCCTTCTTTTCATCCTCTTTGCGCTTGTCGGCTTTCTTTCCGGTTTCATGAGTGACGTTGCCCTTACTTTGATGATGGTCCCGATGAGCTATTATCTTGCTGACAAGAAGAAGAAATCACCATCCAAATATCTTCTTCCCTTTGCCTACGTTGCTGTCCTAGGTGGAAGATACACAGTAGCCAGCACATCTTCCAATGTGATCCTTTATGATCTTTGGTACTCAAGCACAGGACATTTTCTTCCGTTTTTCCAGTTTGCTTTTCCGGGAATCTACATTGTTCTGGCCGGAATACCTGTAGGAATTCTCATTTCCTATCTGCTTCCAAACCGTGTCAAGAAGGTATCGAGCACTGACGAATTCAAAACAGGAGAATACCTTACAGAAGTGGTAGTAGGAAAGGAAAGCGAAGTGATTGGAAAAACTCTTGCTGAATTTGAGAAGGAATACGGAATAAGAGTAGTCGCAATTTATCCTGGCAGGATAAGCTGGCGCCTCAGGACAATTTTCGAGGGGGACGTGCTTCTTGTAAGGATTAAGCCTGAGTCACTGACCACACTTTCGCTGATCAAAGGGCTTAGAATGACAATACCCAAAGCGGCTCAGGAGAATCTGTCAATCAAAGAGGTATTTGTGATGCCAGAGTCCAGATTGGTTGGAAAGACACTGAGCCAGATAAGGGAATCCGGAAGTTACAACGTCTCCATCGTCGGCATATCAGCATATGGAAAAAGGGTCTTTGGAAGATTCAGATCCATAGCCATAGCCTCTGGAGATGTTTTAATGGTCTCAGGTTCTGATGGGGATATAGCCGCATTCATCACCGACAATTCTCTCGGCCCACTCTCATCAAGAGACATGAGGGTATTTAACCCAACAAAGGGGATAATATCAATAGCCGCACTGGCCCTTGCCATAGGGCTGGCGACCACTGGAGTAAATCTTGTAGAGGCTTTCGGTGCAGCCTTTATTGTTATAATTGCTACAGGTGCCTTGAATTACAAGACGATTTACAGGTATGTCAACTGGCCCATACTTATATTCGTGGGAACCTACTTAGTGCTCGGGGTTGCCCTTACATCATCAGGCGTATCAGTCTATATTGCCTCTTTGATAATGGGTTCACCTGTTATACTATTCATTCTAACCGCCTTGCTGGCAAATACAGTTGGCAATGTTGGGGCCGCAGTGATTATGGGGCCTATCGCTATTGGATTCCCAGATCCTCTGAAGGCAATAGTTGTTGTTGCCATGGCAGCTTCATCCACATTCATGACTCCATTCGGCAACCAGTCCAATCTTATAGTGCAGTCTGCCGGTGCCTACAAGGCGAGAGATTATGCTGTATTTGGGTCATTCATGTTCGTTGTGGCGTTCGCCTTCACAATGATGTACGTGTACCTCTGATTGGGTTCCGGGAATCATTGCTGATAAAATTGTGTCCAGAACTTGCGAATTTTTAAAATGTATTAACCTGATTACTAACTGATGGACTTTCTTGAAGCACTAACAGGAGGATACACAGGAAAGAAGATAGTCAGATTCACTGTAATGATGTTTGCCCTCATAGATGCGGCAGCCCATCTATATGCATCCCCGGCCAGCTATCCTCTTGTCACTTTCTGGCTTGAAATAGAAGTGGCATCCTTTATTGTCATAGGAATAGTATTTCTTTTAGGATTAAGAATATGGTACCTGCCCTCTGTCCTGTTCACAGTCCTTAATGTTGTACTGTACTTCGTGTCCGGAATAGTAGCCATCCCTCCTATTTCTCCAGTTGCCCTTGCTGGTCATGTGCAGTTTCTGGACTATTCATTCGGAAGGGCTTTTTCACTGATTGCCTGGATATACATAATCGTGGTGGGCCTGATCCTTTTTAGATATGATAGTGGCTCAAAACTCAATGCATTGCTGAAGGATGATCCGGCCTGAGGTAGTAAAATAACGAAGGCCTCAACGATCAAGATTTGGAATAGGAGTGTATGTAGTGGATTTCAAGATCCTTTGAATTTTCCTTTATGAATCCCATTTTCTTCATGTATTCCTCAAGTTCCTCTTCACTGATTCTGATCTCCACTGGCGGGCCCACTGTATCTGCTTTCTTGAATTCCAGAAAAGTTATTCTCAGCTTTCCTGAACTCCGGCCGATGAGCGTTTTTATCAGATTATCCCTGCATGGTATGTCATGAAAGGACGTGCCAAAAAATACCTTGTTGAAGCCTTTTGGGGAGAATTCGGAGCAAACATTTTCCATGCAGGCAGTCAGGTTTGATATGGATTTTTTAACTATTTTGTTCTTAACAAGATCTATCGCTTTTTTACTGTGATCCACTGAGAATATCTGTTTCGCATTTCTGGCGAAAAGTTCTGAATAATGCCCCTCTCCAGATCCTATGTCAACTATAATATCGTTCTTAGAAGGGTTGACGGAGGATAATACTGCGTCATCAGGAACATACCTGTTTCTTAGTTCAGCTATCCTTTCATAATCGAAATCATGATCATGCATGTGACCTAATCCTCTCTTTTCATTATAAACCATCTGGAGATGAGGCTTTCTCCCTCTTTTATTATGGCATATCTCTTTTTGATAGTTTCCCACTCCTCTTTCCCCACATCCCTGCTGTCTGTTTTTGAACCGCTTTTGTTAACACTGATAAATGCTACACCATCTCGTTTCAGAACTCTGATCGTCTCTCGCATTGCACCCTCGTGATCAGACATGCAGCAGAGCATAAGGTGGGATAGAACAAAATCAACTGACTGATCCGGAATAGATTTTATTGCATTAGCTGATTCGCAGATAGGGGTAATTCCAGTTATTCCGGTCCGTTCTATCTTACGGGTAAGGAATTTAATCGCCTCCGGGTTAGGGTCAATTGAGAAAATCTTCAAATTCATACCTTTTCTTGCAAGCTTGATTGAATAATAACCGGGCCCGCATCCTATATCCGCAACTGTGCTGCCTTCCCTTAAATATTCAGATATAACATCGATTGGGAATTTTGTTAAGCCCCTGATAGGGGAACCTAGAAGAAAATTTGGAAGGTAACGGTCCTTATCCATATCCCTGGAGATGACGTTCCGATATATACTTATCAATGGAAGCTTTTTCATCCATAAAGGGGTTTATAATTGTCAGTGAGGAAACTTTGTCCATCATGTGGCAGGAGTTTTAATTGTGGGGGACTTCTTTTTTGCTGGTGCGATAGCGTTGATATTGACCGGAATACTCTGGATCAAATCAGCGAGACCTACCATGGTTGCCTGTGCCAGGAATGCCTTGAAAATTACTGATAAATGAACTGCTAGTTCTTCATTATTTGTGCAACTTGTCAGAACTGGGTGGCAGCCTCAGGTGTTTCAGGTCCTTTGAATTCCTTTTTCTTCTTGATTATATTGAGGGCTTCCCCCATCAGTATTCCGGTGGTTCCTGCAAGAAGAAGGTCAATTATGAGAAGCCCGGTTTGATTCAATGGTATCAGAATCTCCAGAACGAACCTAATTATAAGGGAAACAAGCCATATTATCATAATAATTGGCGACCTCTTGTAATAGAGGAAATTGTTCCTGTAAAAGAAAGATACTTTGGTGCCGTATGCGTATCCCAGCAATGTACCCAGCGGAATTAAAAGGAGAGTCGACTCCAGAGTAGCGTTCAATATGCCGGATAGGAAGATGGTGAAAAGGGTAATCAGGATATAGATAATGGGGGTTCTCAAAACACGTGCTGTACTGTATATCCTCCCGTTCAATCCACGATAGAGCCTCAGAGTAATGATGATGGCAAGAAATACCAATAGCCCAAATAGCTGCGAAGAGTTTGAGGAGATTCCGGAAACACTGATTCCAGAATTCGCAGATAGGGCAATGGCATGAATTATAAGAGAATCAATCATTTTCACTCAGTAATATTCTGGCATTAATATCCTTTTAGATCAATACGAATTACAAAGTTCATGGCATTTCAACTCTACCCATTCTGAACGGTTTGCACCTTTCACCAAATTTATTCCGCTATAAGTAATCTAAACCAGTTAAATATGGAAAACAGGAACATTATGGGCGAAGTAATGGATACGATGGGCTTTACAGGGAAGATTCTCCCTAAGGTTCAGGAGAAATTTATGGACTTCAATAAAGCTGTTATGTCCGAAGGGAAACTTTCTGTGAAGACAAAGGAACTGATTGCAATAGCTCTTTCACTTGCAGGAAACTGTGAATGGTGCATAACCTACCACACCAAAATGGCTCTTTCAAACGGTGCTACAGAAGAAGAGATTCTTGAGGCAGCATATGTTGCAGTACTGATGGCCGGATCTCCAGCGCTGATGCATGTTCAGATTGTTAAGGAAGCTTTGAAGGGATGATAAAATTTTATTGTTCCAGCAGCCCTTTTTCTTACGGAATGCATATATTCTCACAAAAATAATCATCATAGACAAATGATTGAGGCTTTTGAATTTTCTATGAATAACATCACACCTCTGATGGGTCCTGGTGTCATCCAATTCTGATGGCACCATTTCTTTGATATGTAGTGACAATTAGATATTCAGGGTGCAATTCAAAATCATCAGCTGAAAACACTTCTTGGAAGTAACTGAGAGTACATTTTTAAAGATGAGTACGCCAATTAAGTTCAATAATTTTTTTGCAGTACTGATAGGATTAAAGATCAGAACTCCCGGTAAAATTGCATGTTTCCTCCTCTTTGTCTGCAACACCAATTATAATGAAGCGATAACTGAAATTGGCTGCAGTTTATGTAGCAAAGTTAAGGTAACTTTGGAACAAAAAAGTTGTTTTTGTGATAAAGTCACTAATCTAGGCACCGGTAGGATTGGTTTCCAAATAGGAACATGGATTTAATGGAATCAATTAATTATCTGCTTATTGAAGCACGAATTACTGAAATTCCGGTGAGACTTAATGTAATAAGAATTTTCGATATGATTGACTTTTGGAGTAATATACCCTATTTGAAGCCTTTTGCGTGTAATTAATATACAACGCAGAAACTCTAGAAATTGAGGTCTACTGGGATGTCGGGTAAAAGAGGACTAGATTTTCAGATAATGATGACTGATAAAGAGTTTGATGAAACCCATGACGTATCAGGAGCGATGGATGCAGCAATTCGATACTTCAATTTTCTGGTCCCTGTGAACAGAGATGGTTCGACACCTGCAGAGTTGCTTGGGTCTCTGCCAGCACATATTGGTGAATATATTAAAAAAAATAAAGAAAAAAGATTTAACAAAGTTGTAGAAATTGACTCAGACTTCTTCTCTGCTATGACTCTACAAAGGATTATGAATGAACATTTGCTCAACACTAACAAGGCACTGGAAAAAAGGCTTGAATTCCTGCATAACTTAAAGATTCCAGCGGAAAAAAGTCCACTTCGAGGAGGAAATACGTCTAAGAATAAACCTTCATATGGGCCAATTTCCATAAAATTGAATGATATTGTAACTATTATAAGACTGATGGCATTCCTGCGAGGCCTGGAAGAAAACGACTATAGCCTTACGTTCATGGGGATGTATTTAACAGTAACACAATCTCTTGACGGCATGGACAGAAATCCAATCGAATTACAGTTTTTTGATAACAGAAAATACCAACCTGTCAAAGTAGCAACAACACTATGTACCCTGACACTTGTAGGAAAGCAGATTTATGTCAAGTTTTCAACTCAGTTTAGAAAGGATCTTTTTTATCGTGTTCTTCATAAGGCAGATCTTACAGAATATCTAGCTGAATTTATGTAGAATTCTTATGAAAGACAAGGGATTAATAGGGGTAGTGTTCCAGATAATAACGAATGACCTACAAAGGAAGCAGAATGACAAAACAAGGGCCACAGATCAATTACATCTTTTATCTCTGAGTCCAATTCAACACTGTCGCTTATCAAATACGAACTTTCTAAACTGTTTGTAAGAAATATGTCTTTATTAGAGGATGATTTTTTATGGCGACGCAACTTAAAGAACCCTCATACATACTACCATCTTCATCTTTACTTTTCCATAGTGTTATGCGACTGGTTCAACAGAAGGCCTTTTATGTGACTCCTGTAAATTTAACCTATGATTAGATTTACCAGAATGTTGCGCAGAGCATACAATTAAGCTTTTGAATGAGACCACAATTCAGAGTACATGGCAAGTAAAAAAGTAGTATTCTATGTGGTAACAGGTGAGACTGACAAAGCAAAGATGGCGTTGACTGTCGCAAGAAGGGCAGCAGAATTCAAGAGATTTGAAGATGTGAAGGTGGTTCTTCAGGGCCCCAGTGAGAAGCTGATAATAGATGAAGATCCGGCCGTGAAAGATAACCTTGACTTTCTTATAAAGAATAAATGCATAGATTCAGCATGCAAATTCATAGCTGACAAGATGCAGATTTCTGAACCTATTATGAAGAGGGGAGTTGAACTAAAACCCGGCGGAGAAAGGCTTGCAGCTCTTGTGAATGACGACTACCTCCCTCTGGTATTCTGAACAGAAAGATAGTATGATCAGAAAAATAGTTGTAATACAGCAATAGATATATAGCGGGAAATCTTTGTTATTTCCTACGGATATCATTTTTTTAGAATTTTATAATTTGCTAGATCTCTTTTTTTAGATCTTATTTTTTGGATGTTAGGTCTCATGGATAAGCCGTTGAAAATTTACATCGTAGAGCCTATTTCATTTACAACAGATAGATAAGCAAGCAACTTTTGAATAATCATGATGTAAATTATCCATGACTAGAAACCCTGTGAATACATATCGAATCCGGACACTTGTAAAGTTTATATTGTTATTCCATACTAACAATATAGTTAAACAGGGCTGATGACAACGAAGACACTTACACTGTATAAGATTAAGGAGATGGCCTTGAATTCTAACAGGGCTGTATACAACACAGCACAGCTGTCCAGCCTAATTGGTAAGGATTTCAATGTTACAATGGGTACAGGCAATGAATCGCATTTCTAACCAATTGCCAGGGGAACTGCAAACAATTCAATATCTCTGCCTTTCGCACAGGATCAGGATGATCACAGCCATAGAGGATGAGGGGGAGAGGTCATCCACTTCCTGCGAAGAGTATACGTAGGAATCTGCGAATATACAGGAACAGATCGGCGGTGGAACATCCCTATGCATTCTTCAAGAATATGTTCCGCTTCTTCCATGTCATGGTTACAACGGTGCAGAGGGTGAGAGTGAAAGTAAACTTCACTGCCATGTGCTACAACCTTGTAAGGGCAAGATTTCTTGACAGGATAGCGTAAGCTATCGACATTCAGAAAAAGAACAGTAAGCATGGGGATGAAATTACCTGCATCAGAGTGAATTTGAAGCTATTCTGCCTGAATTTCACAATCATTCCGATAAATAGTTAAAAATTAGATGGTTTTGGGAAAACCTCGCTGGCATTCATCCATGAAATAATACTTCTAAACATTAGATAAAATTACCCACATAAAAGTGGGAAGAACCGTTAATGTTTAATACTATAAACAGATCAATTTATTTAGAGTAAGTGTGACACAAAGCGATTTGGTTGTGTTACCATATAGCGCGTTGGGAAATATAGTCCCAGAGAGAAATCGAGTGGGCTATGATATTCTTTTGGCTCCTCAGGAATTGCAAGAAAACATGACCGTCAAATTGAGGAAGCTGAATAGAAAGAGGATAAGATCAGTTGCTATGGTGATGCTTGTTACAACTCTCTCTTTCAGATTTTACGCGGCATTTGGAGGTTCTGTCGTCCTAAACGAAATAGGAACCGCTGTGGCCCATTTCGAGCCTGCCCCTGTACAACACTCATCTTCGCAGTACATGTATTATCTTGTTGCTTGGTGGAGTCCATCTCACGGAGATAAGCTTCAGTCAATGATCAATGCAATATATGCTGTGGGTTTGGGGTGGATTATCACTTATGTAGCTGATTTGGTTAACGCAGCTGTCGGACACCAAGCTCTTGTTGGTGCACAAGCTGTTTCTTTTGTCGCAGGGCTCCTTGTTGGTGTATTCTACGGAGCTAGTGTCGGGGTTGCAGCTAGTGAAGGGGCGGCGGAGTCAGGTGTTGCGATCACATTTTCTGCTGCGGTACTGTCGGCACTCGGAATTGTAGCAGTGGGTTGGATAGCAGCACTATCCGCAGCCTAGAGGTGAATTATGCAGGTAGAAATAATTCAAGGAAACGTAATCTACGGGGGGAAGACATACGACCCAAAGAGTATTAAAGTGACCATTAGCCTAAGGAACAGGTACAAAGGGAATCTCAGAATGATTCCTCTCATCCTTTTTTACGTGGTGGTATTCGCGACAATCTTTACCACATCGATCCAGAATCTTCTCTCTGATTATTTTCTACCAATGTGGATTATCTACACATTGAGCTTTTTTTGGATTTTTAATAAAATACGTTTCAAATATTATATGGAATTTGCTACCATACAGTTTGATAACGAGAGGAAATTAAGACTACTATATTCACAAGACAGAAAAGCTCTAGTAGACAGACTAGCCTCGATCGCTGGTAGCGTAGATTATATTCACTCCTAAATTTAGAATAACACCGCGTCTTCACCATAAAATTAGCCAAAAAAGTGAAGTCGACGAACTTTTTCTGTCTCATTGTTAATTTAATTCTTTAGAAATGTAGG